>CBDUEE010000137.1:0-7803 GCA_965366105.1 uncultured Flavobacterium sp.
ATATATTAATGAAAATAAAACTAAATTATTAAAGTGTATAGATTAGGAAGTCTTAACTGTCAATAATCTTATATATTGTCGTCAAAAAAACACCTTCTAACGCACATTAATCGATGTTTTGTGCTTCAATTTATGAAAGCCTATATAAATGAAAACAAATTGTTGCCTTTGTAAGGTAAAATTCTAAAAAAATGCTATTTCAAGAGATGATTAAATAAAAAAAGGTCTTAAGAAATTTTCTTAAGACCTTTTTTATAATAATTTATTTTTTTAGAAACCGTAGTTAACACCTAAGCCAAATACTTCTCTTGTCTGAACTCCTTTAATAGAATTATCATCATATATAGCTTGTAAAGCTACATTTGCAGATAAATATTTATTTATTTTCATGTTGATATTCATTTGATAATCAACATCTACATTTTGTGGTCTATCCAAATAATTAGAATACAAATTTAATCTGTTTTCGATAGAAACATTGGTCATTATATTGAGTTTATAATATCCAGAAATACTTGCACCAAATTCAAATCTGGAAGAATCACCTTGCAATACTCCAAAAGAAGGTCCAAATTCAGTAAAGTGAGGATGAACTACAATCAATTTTGCTGTTGCAGGAGAAAAATTCACACTTAGATTATCACTTTTTTTCCACCAAATTCCAGGTCCAAATTGGAAATATGCAGGAGAAAAGAAATGAGAAATTTTAGTCATGTTTTTATCTAAACCAGTGTCCATTTGAGTTTTGAAATTAAAAAACATAGAGTAGTACCATTCTCCAGTTGCTTTTTTACCCCACAATGAATTTAGTTCTAAGCGATCATCTGTCTTGGCAGTTTTAGAGTCACCATTTATTTTACTTAAACCATAAGCTACAATAAATTTGTTGTCCCAAACGACATCTCCATTTTTATAATTAAAGTCGTAATTAATACCAAGATTTCCAGCGATGTTCGAAGTTCCACCACCCAACCATTGTTTGTTATAAGCAGACTGATTAAAAAGCAAAGAAATATTTCCTTTTTTTGTCCAAAGTTTCGTTGTGTCTATTTCGGTTTCTTGCGCTTTAACAGCAAGAATACTGAAAAGTAAAAATAAAATAAGTGCCGTTTTTTTCATGGTTTTGTTATTTTAATATTTGGCAAAAATAAATAATTTTTAACTTTAAATATTTAATTTAATTTTTTATTCAAACAAATTAAACTTTACTATTAGCTTTGTATAATGGAACAGCTGAACATGCTTCTCCATACATAATACTCCGTGCAAAAGGTTGTAAATAGTGCGCTGCCAATACATAAGCTCGCATAGGAACAGGTTTTCTAGAACAACCTTTTATAATAATAGGCTTGTTTGTATAAACGGAATAATCAATTTTAGACAGTAACTCCTCATATAGAGAGGCTTCTAAATCTTCCATTGATCCATTAATAATTTTCTTTGCAAAAGGAGCTAATTGAATTGCTACGAGAATAGATGCCCATGCTGGAACAATTGCATCTGTACTACAATTGATAGCTATATATTTATCTTGATATTGTGACCAATCATGATTTTTAAGCTGCTCTCTAAATTCCTTTTCTTTCAATAGGAAACCTTCTAAAAGCCATTGCGAAATATCTACTTGTGCACGAATCCCTTTCGGATAATAATCTTCGAGGTCAAAAACTTCCAAGATGCTATTGGCCACTTTATTTATTATTTCTTCCATATAAAAGTCTTAAAGTCGAAGGTCAAAAGTCATAAGCTAGCTCTATCTAGACTTTATGACTTTTGACATTATAACTAATTAAAGCATTCCTAATTCTAGTTTTGCTTCTTCGCTCATTAAATCTTTACTCCAAGGCGGATCAAATGTGATTTCTACTTCAGCATCTTTTACGTTTGCAATTGATCTTACTTTTTCTTCCACTTCTCGTGGTAAACTTTCCGCTACCGGACAGTTTGGTGAAGTAAGTGTCATTAATATTTTTACTTCATAATCGGTATTTACCATTACATCATAAATCAATCCTAATTCGTAAATGTCAACAGGGATTTCTGGATCATAAATTGTTTTTAACATTTTTACGATTGATTCTCCTAACTCGGTGGTGTCTATTTCTTGTTCCATCATTATTGTTATTATTGTTTTATTATTTTAAAATATGTGGTTTTTCTGTTAAAACATATAAGCCATATAAGTTTTTATTATTTTTTGAAAGCTACCTATTTAATCTAATTCTATTCAGTTATAACAACAAAAATGACATCCGTTTTGATTGTTGATACTTATTTGAATATTATACTGAAATTAATTTGTTTACTAATCTTCAAGTTGCGAATAAAGTTTATTTACTAATGTTTTTTGACCTTCAAAGAATATATTTTTAACATTAAAATTGATTAGTAAACCAATTGGTACATTTAATAAGTTCATGTAAGTTAGTAACTGTGCATCAAATATTGGATTAACTTCATTAACTGATTTTAATTCAACAACTAGAGCATTTTCAACGAGCAAATCACATCTTAATTTAGATTCTAATTCGAACCCTTTATGTTTTAGAGGAATTATTAATTCAGATAAAAATTTTATTTGTCGTAATTCTAATTCTTTTTTAAGGCATTGATGATATACTTCTTCCAATAGACCTGGGCCCAATACTTTTATGAACTTCAATTGCTGCTCCATTTACCTGATAGACTAGATCTTTTAGAAAACTTTTTGTGAAATTCATACCCATCAGATTATTATCAAATTAAAATCTTTAATTGTATTAAAAATCTTAAATGACTTATATGTTAAAACTAATTTTGAGTATTAAATGCTAAAGCATACATTTTAATATTTTTTATCATCGAAACCAATCCGTTAGCACGAGTTGGAGACAAATGCTCTTTTAAGCCTATTTCGTCAATAAAACCCATATCTGCATCTAATATGTCGCTAGCACTTTGATTAGAGAAGGTACGAATCAAAATAGCGATAATTCCTTTTGTCAAAATAGCATCGCTATCCGCAGTGAAAACAATTTTATCATCATTTTGTTCCCCTTGCAACCATACTTTAGATTGGCAACCTTTGATTAAATTAGTATCTGTTTTGAATTCTTCTTTGATTAAGGGAAGGTTTTTTCCTAAATCAATAATGTATTCATAACGTCCCATCCAATCATCAAACATCGAAAATTCATTAACGATTTCTTCTTGTATTTCTTTAATTTTCATAGTAAGCTGAATGTGTTTCAATGTTATTCTTTTTCAACAAATGAGTTTATCTTATCGACTAGTTTCTTGATTTCTTTTGGCGGAAAGCCATGATCAAAACTAGTTGATTCGTAGGTTTTATCTTTATATTTAATTTTTAGATTAGCAATAGCTGCACCGTCATAAAAACGTTTTTCAGTTGGTGCTTTTAAATCTTTTAAAGTTTCTAATTTTACCTCGTTAAAATAAGTCGCCAATTCATTCCAGTTAGCATCATCAATTTTAGTAGCTATCACTTTATCTTCATTATTTCTATCTTTAGAAACCGTAATCATCTGATTTTTAATTGTTATTTTTTGATAAAATCCTCTTGTATTGGCTGTGTATTCAATAAAGACAGTTTCCATATCTTGGGTTTTAGCGCTATCACAACTTTTGCCCATAAGAAGAGTAAGAAATAATACGGTTAGGATTTTCATAGTTTTTATGTTTTTAAGAGAGCATCATTTGTGCTTTTTTCACAGCTTCTACCATAACGTCAATTTCTTCTTTGGTGTTATAAAAAGCAAACGAAGCTCTAATGGTTCCTGGAATATTAAAAAACTGCATAATTGGTTGTGCACAATGATGTCCAGTTCTAACTGCTATTCCTAGTTTGTCAATTATTGTACCAATATCATACGGATGAATTCCTGCTATATTAAATGAAATCACGGAAGTTTTTTCTTTGGCTGTACCAAAGATTTTCAAACCTTTAATTTCTAATAATCGTTTGGTTCCGTATTCTAATAATTCTAATTCTTGCTGTTGAATGTTCTCAAAACCCACTTCATTCATATAGTCTATGGCAGTTCCTAAAACAATTCCGCCCGCAATATTAGGGGTTCCTGCTTCAAATTTATGAGGAAGTTCGGCATAAGTTGTTTTTTCGAAAGTCACTTCTTTGATCATTTCGCCACCACCTTGATAGGGCGGTAATTTATTTAACCAAGCTTCTTTGCCATATAAAATACCTGTTCCGGTAGGACCGCAAATTTTATGTCCCGAGAAAACGTAGAAATCACAATCTAATTCTTGGACATCTGGTTTTAAATGCGGTACTGCTTGGGCACCATCAATTAAAACGGCTGCAGCATATTTGTGCGCTTGATCAATCATGTATTTGATAGGATTGACAGTCCCCAAAGCATTCGAAATATGATTTACGGTAACGATTTTGGTTTTGTCCGAAAGTAATTTATCGTACTCCGCCATAATCAATTCGCCATTTTCATTCATAGGAATCACTCGCAAGATAGCTCCAGTTTTCTCGCATAACATTTGCCAAGGCACAATATTACTATGATGTTCCAATGCTGAAACTAAAATTTCATCACCTGCTTTCAGTACCGAAGCAAATCCATTAGCAACTAAATTGATTCCGTGCGTTGTTCCCGAAGTGAAAAGTACTTCATGTGAGAATTTTGCATTGATATGGTTTTGAATTTTACCACGGGATATTTCATAAGCATCGGTTGCCAACTGACTTAGCGTGTGTACGCCGCGATGAATGTTTGCATTAATTTCTTGGTAGTATTTGGATATCGCATCAATCACTACTTGTGGCTTTTGCGAAGTAGCGCCGTTATCGAAATAAACCAATGGTTTTCCATTTACTTTCTGAGAAAGTATAGGGAAATCTGCTCTAATTTTATTTATATCTAGCATAATTATTTAGAAAAGTTCTAAATACAAAAGTAATGAAAAACCGTACCGTTTAAGCTATGAATTGATTAATTTTTATGATTGTTTCTTATTCTTTAATAGAAATATTTTATTGAATTTTGATTTGATTATTTTATTAAATTGCATTAAATTAATTGTTTAGCAATATGAAAAAAATATTTAAGTTCCTTGGTCTTGCCTTACTTATAGCGATAGTATATTTAGGATTTACGACCTATCCAAAATTAGATTTAATTTCCGGTTTCTCAGCCAAAAGTATTGCCTCCGGACATTTTATAGATGGTCGTTCTCAGGAAATGATTGAGAAAGGCGATAATGATATCAAAATGATTGATTTGGCAAAGAATATTATCAATGATGCTAGAAAATTTGCTATAGCTTCTGTATACGGATTAAAAGAACGAAAAGCAATTTATCGCGAAGGTTTAGGCGCAACATTAATTACAGCTGATTTTGATGAGAGTAAGCCATACGAAGTTCCAAAAAGAACTAAAACAAGCAGTAATTTACCATTTCCGTATGGGAATTTGGAACCTAAAGATACTATTTTTGATAATGTAGATTATACTAAATTGAATGCGGCTGTTGCCAATGCTTTTGATAAAAAAGGCGAAATCAATAAAAGAACGCGTTCTGTTTTAGTAATCTACAAAGACAAAATCATTGCTGAAAAATATGATACAGGATTTACAAAAGATAGTAAAATTTTAGGTTGGTCCATGACAAAAAGTATTACGGCTACGATGTTTGGAATTCTTCAAAAACAAGGAAAATATGATATTTACAAACCAGCTCCTATAACTGAATGGCAAAATGATGATCGTAAAATTATTACCACTAATGATTTATTGCACATGAATTCCGGTCTGGAATGGGAGGAAAATTATAGCACGATTTGCGATGCTACTAATATGCTTTTTCAAGAGAAAGATATGTCAAGATCGCAACTAGTAAAACCAGCGGCTTTTAAACCGAACACAAATTGGAATTATTCTTCAGGAACTACCAATTTGTTATCAGGAATTTTGAGAAAGCAATTTAAAACCCAACAAGAATATCTTGATTTTTGGTACACAGATTTAATTGACAGAATAGGAATGAACTCGATGGTTATTGAAACTGATATGAAAGGGAATTTTGTGGGTTCCTCTTATGGTTGGGCAACAACAAGAGATTGGGCTAAGTTTGGCTTATTGTATTTGCATAAAGGAAACTGGAATGGCGATCAAGTCTTTGATGAAAGTTGGGCAAAATATGTAGCAACTCCTACTAACGGTTCTAAAGGGGATTACGGTGGACATTTCTGGCTAAACGCTGGCGGCAGATATCCTGATGCACCAAGAGATTTGTATTCTTGCAACGGTTTTCAAGGACAGAAAGTATTTATTATTCCGTCACTCGATTTAGTAATCGTCAGAATGGGATTGACGGAAGATGCGAAATTTGATGTAAACGGAATGTTGAAAGGAATAATAGGGAGTTTGAATTTAACCACTAAGAGCACAAAGTAAAAAACCAAAAAGGTCACAAAGTTCAATTATAAACTTTGTGACCTTTGCTTAATCTTTGTGGTTAAAACTACAAATCAAATCCCATTTTAACGCCTAGTTTGGTAGCGATAATTTTGGTGATTCTTTGTTTTAATTCGGGTATTTTTATGTTTTCGATAACCGCATTCGAGAAGGCATACATCAATAATGCTTTAGCTTCTTTCTGAGGAATTCCACGTTGTTGCATATAGAATAAAGCAGTTTCGTCTAATTGGCCAACCGTACAGCCGTGAGAACATTTTACATCATCTGCAAATATCTCTAATTGTGGTTTAGCGTTAATAGTTGCTTTATCGCTCAACAATATGTTGTTGCTTTTCTGGAAAGCATTTGTTTTTTGAGCTTCTTTTTCTACATATACTTTACCGTTGAAAACTCCCGTTGAACGACCTGAGTAAATTCCTTTGTAATCTTGGAAACTTTCACAATTGGGAGTTGCATGGTTTACTAAAGTATAATGATCCACATGTTGCTTTTCGCCAATAATTGTAATTCCGTTCAACGTACTTGTCAATCTTTCACCAAAGTGATAAAAATTCAAGTTGTTTCTAGTTAAATTTCCTCCAAAAGAGAAAGTATGTACATAAACATGACTTTCCTGCTGTTGTGAAACGAAAGTATTATCAATCAGGTTCGCTTGTAGCGTATCATTTTGAATTTTGTAGTAATCCACAATAGCACGTTTTTCAGCAAAAATTTCAGTAACCGAATTGGTAAGTACTGGATTTTCATTCAAACTTTGGTGACGTTCAATAATTTGAACATGCGAGTTTTCACCTACAATCACTAAATTTCTGGGTTGCACCAAAAGTGCAGCTTCGTTGCCTGTAGAGAAATACATGATTTCAATAGGTTTTGGCGCTACTTTACCTTTCGGAATATTGATGTAAGCACCTTCATTGGCGAAAGCCGTATTTAAGGAAGTTAAGCTATCGTCTTTATTGGCGATTTGATTAAAATATTTGTCAATAACCATTTTGTATTTTGGTTTGTTCAATGCCGAAGCCATCAAACAAACGTCAATTCCTTCGTGGGTTGTAGACGATAAATGCGAACTAAAAACACCATCAACAAAAACCACTTTATACGTATCTACTTCGTTTAAAAAGTACTTACTAACTTGGCTAAATTCGATTGAATTTTCATGCTTTGGAAAAACAGTAAAGTCATTTTTTAAAATGGCATTTAGTGAAGTGTATTTCCAAGCTTCTTCTTTTTTGGATGGGAATCCTTTATTTTCAAAGTTTTTTATAGCAGCAGTTCGAACATCATGAAGTTCAGAGTGAACATCAATTTGCTCTTCAAAAGCCATAAAAGACGATAGTAATTTTTCTTTTAA
>CBDUEE010000138.1:0-7745 GCA_965366105.1 uncultured Flavobacterium sp.
ATTTCAGTATAAACAAGCCTAAGATTGCGTTATTAGGTTTGAATCCTCACTGCGGTGATGGTGGTGTAATAGGAACAGAAGACGATTCGATTATCAAGCCCGCGCTAAAAAAACTTTTTGAGAAAGGAACTTTAGTTTTTGGTCCTTTTTCTGCTGATGGATTTTTTGGAAGCAATCAATACGAGAAATATGACGCAGTTATTGCAACTTATCATGATCAAGGTTTGATTCCATTTAAAACGTTATCTTTTGGTAATGGTGTTAACTATACTGCTGGATTAAATAAAATTAGAACTTCTCCAGATCATGGGACTGCTTACGATATTGCCGGTAAAGGTATTGCAGATTTCAATTCGTTTAAAGAGGCGGTATATGTGGCATTAGACATTTATAATTCTAGAAATCAATATGCAGAAATCAGTATAAAACCATTGAAAACAAAAGAAAAGTAGTTGTGAACAAAAAAAAGTGAATAACATTATTAGATTTGCAATAATTTTATATCTTTGCACTCCCGAAGTTTAGGGGCAAAATGTTGTCGAAATGAAGAATACTAAAGAATATTTAATTCCTTTCATAGGATTAAAGCCAGGAAAACATCATTTTGAGTATCAAATAAATAATGCGTTCTTTGAAATCTTTGATTACAATGAATATCAAGATTCAGATATCAAAGTAAACGTAGTTTTAGAGAAAAAAAGTACACTGTTAGAATTGGCTTTTGAGCACAAAGGTGTTGTAAATGTACCTTGCGATCTAACAAGTGAAGATTTTGATTTGCCGATAAAAGGCAAGATGAAGTTAATTGTTCGTTTTGGCGAAGAATTTAACAATGAAAATGAAGAATTATTGATTTTACCTCATGGAGAATTTGAGATAGACATCGCGCAGTATCTTTATGAAATGATTGTATTGTCGGTGCCTCTAAGACGAGTTCATCCGGGTGTAAAAGACGGAACTTTAAAAAGCGAAGCCTTGGCAAAATTCAATGAGCTGGCGGTAAATGAAGTAAGTAAAGAAGAAGAGAATAAAGAAGAAGAAAATATAGACCCACGTTGGGACAAATTAAAGCAACTATTAACGGATAAATAATATAGTAAAATGGCACATCCTAAGAGAAAAATCTCCAAAACAAGAAGAGATAAGAGAAGAACACATTACAAAGCTACTGTAGCTCAAATCGCTACATGTCCTATCACTGGAGAGGCACATTTGTATCACAGAGCTTACTGGCATGAAGGTAAAATGTACTACAGAGGGCAAGTTGTTATAGATAAATCTGTAGCTGTTGCTTAATACATTTTGCAAATAATATTCGAACTCTCACATCGTGAGAGTTTTTTTGTTCTTTATGATTTTTGTTAAATATGAAGTTTCAAGTCATAAAAAACGGAATTTTTTTTGTAATTTTCAAGTCTTTTAAAAATTTTCAAATGGCAGCATTTGACTAGAAATAAATTGCACACAATGAATAAAATCACAGCCGCAATTACTGCTGTTGGAGCCTATGTTCCTGACTTTGTACTTACTAACAAAGCTCTTGAAGTAATGGTTGATACCAATGACGAATGGATTACCTCTCGGACAGGAATAAAAGAAAGAAGAATTCTTAAAGGTGATAATAAAGGAACTTCATTTTTAGCTATAAAAGCAGCTCAAGACTTATTAGCCAAAGCTAATATTGATCCGCTTGAAATAGACCTACTAATAATGGCAACTGCTACACCAGATATGCCCGTAGCGGCAACAGGAGCTTATGTAGCAACTCAAATCGGAGCTACAAACGCTTTTGCTTATGATTTACAAGCGGCATGTTCAAGTTTCTTATTTGGAATGTCAACAGCTGCTGCCTATGTAGAATCTGGAAGATATAAAAAAGTACTTTTAATTGGTGCGGATAAAATGTCTTCTATTGTAGATTATACCGATCGATCTACTTGTATTATTTTTGGTGATGGCGCAGGAGCAGTATTGTTTGAACCAAATTATGAAGGATTAGGATTGCAAGATGAATACCTTCGAAGTGATGGAATAGGCAGAGATTTTTTAAAAATTGACGCAGGAGGTTCTCTTAATCCAACCTCTTTAGAAACTATAAAAGAAAACAGACACAATATTATTCAAGACGGTAAAACTGTTTTTAAATATGCGGTGACTAATATGGCAGATTCTAGTGAATTGATTCTGAAAAGAAATAATTTGACTAATGAAAATGTAGATTGGTTAATTCCCCATCAAGCTAATAAACGTATTATCGATGCTACAGCAAACCGAATGAATCTAGAAGATTCTAAGGTGCTAATGAATATTGAGAAATATGGAAATACAACATCAGCCACATTACCATTAGTACTGAGTGATTTCGAACATTTATTTAAAAAAGGAGATACATTAATTTTTGCTGCCTTTGGTGGTGGTTTCACTTGGGGTTCTATTTATCTAAAATGGGCGTACGATAAAAAATAAATTTAAACTAAAAACAAATAATCATGGATTTAAAAGAAATTCAAAATCTAATTAAGTTTGTAGCAAATTCAGGAGTTGCAGAGGTTAAGTTAGAGATGGATGATGTAAAAATCACTATCAGAACAACCTTAGAAGGGAATGTAACAGAGACGACTTATGTACAGCAAATGCCTGCTCAAGCAACACTTCAGCAAGCAGTAGCTCCTCAACCAGTTGCTCCAGTAGCAGCAGCAGAAGCGCCAGTAGCAGAAAATTCTCATTACATTACTATAAAATCTCCAATTATTGGAACTTTTTATAGAAAACCATCTCCAGATAAGCCAATGTTTGTTGAAGTAGGTAAAACAATCGCTCAAGGGGATGTTCTTTGTGTAATTGAAGCAATGAAATTATTCAACGAAATTGAATCTGAAATTTCTGGTAAAATTGTTAAAATTTTAGTGGATGATATGTCACCAGTTGAATTTGATCAACCTTTATTCTTAGTAGATCCATCATAACATTTTTAGATTCCAAATTTCCAAATTCCAATGTTGGTGGTTTGGAATTTATTATTTGAATTTTAAATTAAAAAAAGATGTTTAAAAAAATATTAATTGCAAATAGAGGCGAAATTGCATTGCGTATCATTAGAACTTGCAAGGAAATGGGTATTAAAACAGTAGCTGTTTATTCTACTGCTGATGCTGAAAGTTTACATGTAAAGTTTGCGGACGAAGCAGTTTGTATTGGACCACCTCCAAGTAACTTATCTTACTTGAAGATGTCTAATATAATTGCGGCTGCTGAAATTACAAATGCTGATGCAATACATCCAGGATACGGTTTTCTATCTGAAAACGCAAAATTTTCTAAAATTTGTCAAGAACACGGTATCAAATTTATTGGAGCTTCTCCAGAAATGATTGATAGAATGGGGGATAAGGCTTCTGCAAAATCTACAATGATTGAGGCAGGTGTTCCTTGCGTTCCAGGTTCTGTAGGGATTTTAGAATCGTACGAAGAAGCTTTAAAATTATCAAGAGAGTTTGGTTTTCCAGTAATGCTAAAAGCAACTGCTGGAGGTGGTGGTAAAGGGATGCGTGCCGTTTGGAAGGAAGAAGAATTATTAAAAGCTTGGGAAAGTGCTCGTCAAGAGTCTGCTGCAGCTTTTGGTAATGATGGTATGTATCTTGAAAAATTAATTGAAGAACCTAGACATATAGAAATTCAAGTTGTAGGTGATTCTTACGGTAAAGCCTGCCACCTTTCTGAAAGAGATTGTTCTGTTCAGAGACGCCATCAAAAATTGACAGAGGAAACTCCTTCACCATTTATGACGGATGAATTACGTCAAAAAATGGGGGCAGCAGCTGTAAAAGCAGCAGAATTTATTAAATATGAAGGAGCTGGTACTGTAGAATTTTTGGTAGATAAACACCGTAACTTCTATTTCATGGAGATGAATACGCGTATTCAAGTGGAGCATCCAATTACAGAGCAAGTTATTGATTATGACTTGATCCGTGAGCAAATTATGGTTGCAGCTGGAGTTCCAATTACAGGTAAAAATTATTTACCTAAATTACATGCGATTGAATGCAGAATAAATGCTGAAGATCCCTATAATGATTTCCGTCCTTCTCCAGGAAAAATTACTACACTTCATATGCCAGGAGGTCACGGAGTACGTTTAGATACGCACGTGTATTCAGGATATACTATTCCGCCAAATTATGATTCTATGATTGCCAAGTTGATTACAACAGCGCAAACTCGTGAAGAAGCGATCAGTAAAATGAGAAGAGCATTAGATGAATTCGTAATAGAAGGTATAAAAACTACTATTCCATTTCACAGACAGTTAATGGATGATCCTCGCTATATTTCTGGGGATTATACTACTGCATTTATGGATACTTTTAAAATGAACGATCCAGAATAACAATATTAGATTTTTAAATTATTAAACCTTGCAGTGATGCAGGGTTTTTTTTTATCCTAAATTTGAAATGCTTTAGAAATGTGTGTAAATTTTACACACATTTCTAAAGCATTTACCCATCTTACTCAGTAAAAATTAATTAAACTATTTTATAAGCTCCTGTTTATAAATGGTTTATTACTATTGATGGGAACCTTTTAAAATTGGTATGATTATTCTATTATACTAAACAGCAATAACAAACATAATTTTAAAATCAAATATCATGAAAAAGTTAATCTTATCAGCAGCAATCATTCTAGGAAGTCTATCAACTTACGCTGCAACAGTTCCAAGTGCAATTCAATTAATTAAAACTCATTCTCTTCAAGAAGAATATACTGAAGTAAAATTAGAAGAAGTTCCAGAGGCAATCAAAGAGGCTTTAAAAATAGCTCATCCTGATGCAGTTTTAGATAAAGCATATAGTAATGCTAAAAAAGAGTACAAATTAGAGTTGACCATTGGAGATAAAAAAGCAAATCTTTTTGCTGATGAAACCGGAAAATGGATTCAAAAATAAGCTTAGAATAATAATTAAAAAATAAATATCATGAAAAAGTTAATCTTATCAGCCGCAATCCTTTTAGGAAGTTTATCTACCTACGCAGGAACTATTTGTATACAAGATTTTAAAAATCATTCTTCACTTGTTCAAGAGCGATATATTGAAGTAGAAAAAGTTCCAGATGTCGTGCAAAAAGCACTGGAAATTGCGCACCCAGGAGCAGTTCTTGGAAAAGCATATATCAATGAAAATAAAGAATATAAACTAGAAATCACAGTTAAAGACCAAAAAGCTACTGTTTATGCGGATGCTAATGGAAACTGGATAAATAAGTAATTGGGAAATTTTATTTGCAAAAAAGAGAGAGATTGTTTTTACGGTCTCTCTCTTTTTTTGCAAAAAATTAGCACAATACAATTTAAATAACTTTAATTTAGCCTTTAAAGTTTAAATGTAATGACAAAAATCTTATTGATTGAGGATGATGTTCCTTTTTGCAAATTACTAGAAAAGTTTCTAATAAAAAAATGCTTTGAGGTAGTGATAGCATTTTCAGGATTAGAAGCGAAAACAAAAATAAAGAATACCGATTTTGATGTCATTATTACGGATTTAAGACTTCCTGATTATGATGGAATTCAACTTATGTCTGAAATAAAAACAATCTTTCCAACTATTCCTGTGTTACTAATGACAGGATATTCAGATGTAAGTACTGCTGTTAAGGCAATCAAAAATGGTGCTACAGATTATATTTCAAAACCATTCAATCCCGAAGAAGTACTTCTTGTAATTGCCAATGCATTAAAAACGGCTGATTACAATGAACCTATTACTGCACCCAAAAGTATAAAGCAAGTAGTAAAAAAAACAGAGAATAAATTTATTCAAGGGATTTCTAAAGCCTCCCAAAAGCTTGCGGAATATATACAGCTAGTAAGTCCAACAAATATGTCAGTTTTAATTATTGGCGAAAGTGGTACAGGAAAAGAGATTATAGCAAAAAGTATTCACGAAAATAGTGCTAGAAAAAACAATAATTTTATAGCAGTTGATTGTGGTTCAATTCCAAAAGAACTAGCTGCGAGTGAATTTTTCGGACACGTTAAGGGTTCATTTACGGGTGCTATTCAAGATAAAATTGGTTTTTTTGAAGCTGCAAATGGCGGAACTATTTTTTTAGATGAAATAGGAAATCTATCGTATGAAAATCAAATTCAACTTTTAAGAGCATTACAAGAGCGTAAAATAAAACCTGTAGGTAGTAATAAAGAGATTAGTGTAGATATTAGAATTGTTACAGCAACAAATGAAGATTTGAGAGAAGCTGTAAAAAACGGTGATTTTCGTGAAGATTTATACCATAGAATAAATGAATTTTCTATTCATTCTCCCTCTCTGTTAGAAAGAGAAGAGGATTTAATGCTGTTTTCAGATTTTTTTCTTGAAAAATCTAATCAAGAATTAAATAAAAATGTAATAGGATTTTCTTCTGAAGTGATGACAATATTTCAAAATTATAGGTGGCCAGGAAATTTAAGAGAACTTCAAAACTGCATCAAAAGGGCTACATTGTTAACACAAGGAGATTTTGTGGAAAAAGCAACACTTCCAGTAGAGTTTTTTCAAACCGATAATAATAAAGAGGAGGACTTTTCTTTATCAAAAAATGAAAAAGAAACTATTTTAGAAGCGTTGAATAAAACCAATAACAATAAAACGGAGGCGGCTCAATTGCTTAAAATAAATAGGAAAACGTTGTACAATAAATTAAAATGGTATGGAATTAATTAATTTCTTTTTTCAAGAGTCCAAAAAGCAGCGTAACCTTGTTTTTTAAATCAAAAAAAACAATGCTAATTTCATCTATTGTATCGTCTTTAAGTTCTAATTGATCTAAAAGTGTGCTTATCTCAAAGGCCTTTATTTGTTTAAACATAGGATTCATCTTATGGGAAATGTTTTTAATTTCTTCATAATTTACTTCTTTTATGGCTTGATTTAAAAGAGTCAAATTTTGTTTTGTTTCCAACATAAATGATTCTAAAATTTCTCTTAAACCATTGTTTTCATTTGAAAGAAATGATTTTAATATTTTTAATGAATAGGTATTATTTGTTGCTAAAGATTCGTTTTTTGCATCTAATTCAATAGGAATTTCTTTTTTATTCAATAATAGTTTGATAATTGTTAACAAAGATTTTGGGGTGTAAGGTTTATGAATAACGGTAGCAAATCCTGTTCTCGTATAGTGTTGTATTTCTAAATCATTTCTTCCGGTAACTGCAATCACAGGTTGACTTTGATAATTCTTGTAAGAATTGTTTTGTAATTCTTTTAAAAATAAAAAACCGTCCATAACTGGCATCTGAATATCAGTAATGATAAGATCGAAAGAATTATCCTTTATCCAAGAAAGCGCATCCAGAGCTTTGCTAAAAGAGAAAACCACATAATTATGCTGACTTAATACTTCAGTTGTTAGCTGTAGCAAACTTTTATCGTCATCAATTAATACTGCAATATATTGTTTTTTTGAAATTTCCATGATTGATTCTTCATCAAATAAATTCTGATCAAATACCAATGGGATTTGGATTTCGAATGTACTTCCTATGCCTATTTCACTCTTTAAACTTAACTCGCCACCTAAAATCGCAGTCATTTTTTTTGAAATTGTAAGCCCTAAACCGGTTCCTCCATATATTTTCTCAATCTTTTCATCGGCTTGAGTAAACTCCTCAAAAATAATTTGTTGACTTCTTTCTTCTATACCAATACCCGAATCTTTAATTAATATCTTTATTG
>CBDUEE010000139.1:0-7732 GCA_965366105.1 uncultured Flavobacterium sp.
GTGTATTAGTTACCGAACTAAGGCAAAAAATGATTTCTGACGGTATTCTTAAAAACTAATTACAAAATGAAAAATAAATTTTTAAAAAGAAGTATTATGATTTTAATGTTGTGTTTATCTACAACATTGATGTTTTCGCAAGCTGTAAATAAACCATCAATAATGGTTTTTCCCTCTGATGATTGGATGGAAAATAATAATTATATGGATATAGTAGAGAATCAAGGCAGTATAATAAAAATACCAAATTACGCTAAGGCATTACTAAATGATGACTTAAATCAGGTGATAAGTACTATCGAGGGTTTAATGAGAGATAGAAATTACCCAATTGTAAATCTATCTTCAACACTAAAAGATATAACAGATCGAAATGCACTTTCTAATGCTGAAACTAGTGAGGATGGAGAAAGCGTAGAAGAAGGACCAAAAGATAAGTTATTAAGTACAGCAAGACCAGATATTATGCTTTATGTTTCTTGGAAAATCAATCAAATAGGTCCAAAAAAATCAGTAACTTTTCGACTCTCTGGAATAGATGCGGGTACAAACAAGCCACAGGCAACTGCAGAAGGTACAGGTAATGAATTGATAGGTGCATCACTACCAGTAATGTTAAAAACATCTGTTTTATCACAGATCGATAATTTTAATGCGCAGTTAATGATGTTTTTCGAAGAGATGCAAACTAAAGGTAGAGAAATTTCAGTAGAGATAACGGTTTTTGAAGGTTCTCCAAAAAAATTAAATTCAGAAATAAATGAAGATGGGGATGAGTTATCTGATGATATAAAAAAATGGTTAAAATCTAATACTGTTGGTGGAGCAGGTACCATACAAACAAAAACGTCGACAAAAATGCAATTTACTGGAGTTCGAATACCTCTTAGAAGTGAGGATGGAGAAGCCTATACAGCTGATGATTTTGGAACTGCACTTAGAAAATATTTAAGAAAAACTTATAGTCTTCCATGTTCTAATTATATTATTGGTACTGGTAAAGCAATGGTAGTAATTGGAGGTAAAAGTAAATAATAATAAAACATAATTACATGAAGAAAATTATCATATCACTCATCTGCATAATTTACAATAGTTTCATTTTTGCTCAAAATGAAAAAGGAAGTACAAATGATGTAGCTAGGATTACTTTGGCAGCGTATGTTCCTCAGCAAATAGATAAAATGCCAGATGCTGCCCGAAGTATGCTGACAAACAAATTAAACCAAATTGTCACACAAAATGGAATGGGAGGTTCAGCAAATAGTGAGAGATTTATTATTACAGCAAATGTAAATGTGATCAGTAAAGATTTGACTGCTACAGCTCCTGCAATGACTGCATTTGTTTTAGATGTTACGCTTTATATAGGAGATGGAATAGTTGGGACTAAATTTTCAAGCACTTCAATCAGTGCGAAAGGAGTTGGAGAAAATGAAACTAAAGCCTATATTTCGGCCATAAAAAGTATAAGTCCAACGAATTCTGCTATTCAAAGCTTTGTAGAAAGTGGTAAAGCTAAGATTGTTGAATATTATAATAGTAAATGTAATTTTATTATTAAGGATGCACAAGCTCTTGTTAGCCAGAATCAATACGATGAAGCAATTTTTAAATTAACTAGTGTTCCAGAAGTTTGCAAAGATTGTTATGATAAATGTATGGATGCTATAGGACCAATTTACCAAAAACAAATAGATAGAAATTGTAAATTAAAATTAGCTGAAGCAAATAGTTTATGGTCTGCAAATCAAACATTAGAAACGGCTAATGAAGTTGGAGGATTACTGTCCGAAATAGACCCAAGTGCTTCATGTTTCGTTGAAGTAAAAGCACTTTCAAATAAAATTACGACACGAGTAAAAGATCTTGATGCAAGAGAATGGAAATATAATTTAAGAGAACAGGAGCAAAAAAGCGAAAGAATAAAGGCATACAGGGACATTGGTGTTGCATACGGCAAAGGTCCAAAAGCTACTATTATTCAATATAATATTAGAGGTTGGTGGTAGTAAGGATATAAGCGTGAATAAGGATCTCTATTAAAAAAGGGTTTGACTTTTTAATGAACTGCCCCCAAATAGTGTCTAACTTTTTGGGGGGCAGTTCATAATTAAAGTTGAGCCCTTTTTTTAATATTGGTAAAATCTGATGAAAGATTTTAAATTAATTTGTAACTGCTTTCATTTTTGAACTGAAAAATTGAGTCCTAATATTTGTTCTTTTTCTCTCAAAATTGTTTTAAATGGGAATTTAGTTGATTTTATCCATAATAATATTGAAATTTTTAATAACTAATTTTTTTTAAAATTATTACAGAATTCTACCAATTTTGTAAAAAAAAACTCGAATATATCTAGTTATAATTCATGTACTACTTTTTTTAAAGTAACTTTTTGTAGCGTTCCAATCCTTTGTAATGAACTTTGATGTTGTTCAGGTCGCGTATCACTTTTATTTTCTTGTATTTTGCTCGTTTTTTTAATCCATATTCTGTAAGGGATAGTATAAAGGTAGTTTCTTTTATGCTGTAAAATTCTTTTTGGATACGCGTAATTGTAGCTAAGTCATTTATAACTTCTCTAAGTCATTCCTCTATAATTAAAGCTATTTATTAGTGTATAGAATAGTGTTTAACAACAATTTAAGATTTTGATCTTTTTTTGCTATATTAGCCTAATTAGTTGATTTTAGGCGATTTTTCACTACTAAACATAAAAAAACCCCAACATCTGTTGGGGTTTTGTGACCTTGACTGGATTCAAACCAGTAACCTCTTGAGCCGTAATCAAGTGCGCTATTCAGTTGCGCCACAAGGCCATTTGCAAGTGGTTATAATAACCTGATTGCGGGTGCAAATATAGGGATAAAAGTGTAATTTGCAATAGTAAAATAGTAAAAAATTAAAAAAATATGTCATTAAAAAATTATATACGTGATATTCAAGGTTTTCCAAAAGAAGGAATTTTGTTTAAAGACATTACTCCGCTGTTAATTAACGCCGATGCGAGCAAAAATTGCCTAAAAACATTGGTTTCTTCTTTAAAAGATAAGAAAATAGATAAGGTGATAGGAGTAGAGAGTCGAGGTTTTTTATTTGGTATGCTAATCGCACAAGAATTAAATGTGGGTTTTGTTCCTGTTAGAAAACCCAACAAATTGCCCTATGAAACAATTTCTGCCACTTATGATTTAGAATATGGCACCGATACTCTCGAAATTCATATCGATGCTATTCAGAAAGGAGATCGTGTCGTGATTCACGATGATGTGCTGGCTACTGGAGGAACCATCAAAGCTGTTTGTGAATTAGTAGAACGTTTAGGTGGTGAAATTGTACAATGTAATTTCATCATTGAATTATCATTTCTAAACGGTAGAGAAAAAGTGAAAGAGCAAGAAATTTTTGCCGCAATAATGTATTAATCTAAAGCACGTGTGGTTACATAATAACGAAAACCAATAATTGCCATTTGCCATTTTGTGGCTTTAGCCAAGTCCAATCGTTGTTTTGTAAAACTAGGAAGTATAAGTTTATTAATTTGAGCTAAAATTTTGTACATACTTTTTTTTCAAAGATATAAAAAAAGACGGTCTTGCTGGAGACCGTCTTTGATTGAAAATATCTTATTGTTTTTTATTAGTAGTTATTTTAATAATTTTCTTGTCATCATCGGATTTAATAACCTCCATTTTTTCGATTGAATTTGGACTTATCTTATTTAATTCTGCTTTTGAAGATTTTACACCATCAATATAAATTTCTGCTTCCTCTACAGATGGTTTATTTGAAGCTGCCTTAACATACACAATTTTGGTGGTTGTTTTACTTACCTGTTTGTTGTTTAAGTTTGTTGGATCTGTTTTTTCTAAATTTAAATCACGTTGGTTCGTATTCAATTTAGCATTTCTCTTTATACTTAGGGTATCAGTAGTCGATTTATTTTGAGTAAATGAAAATGATTTAGGAGTTTTTGCTGTGGTAGCGACTGTTGATGTACCAAAATTTTCGTCCTTAGTTGTAATTTCGATTACTCCATTGAGTGCTTTTTTACCATACTTTTCAGTTGCTTTTTCATTCTTCAATACATTTATAGCAGCAATATTATTTGGATTGATTGAATTTAAATCAAAATCGGCTGATTGTCTCTTGCCATTAACAATTATGATTGGCTTTGGTTTCTGGTTATTTATTTTTTCAGAATTCATTTTTTGTGATATTCCTTTTGTAGACGTCTCTTGTTCTATTACAGTATCAATTATTTCAGTTTTATCTTCAGATACTAATGCAACATTTTTTGCTGTTATTTGAGCTTCGTTTTCGTAAAATCCAATTTCTCCTTTTCCATCTTTATCAATACTTCGTACAAAATGAATCGGATCTATTCCATTACTCTTTGAAAAATCTTGCACATATTCGTTGCCAATGTTATCCTGATAGAAAATTTTGATTTTAGTTATTTCATTTTTTGAATTTCGTCTAATTTTTGAAAAAACAAGGTCTATTTTTAAACCTTTTGCGATACCAATATCTTTCATAAATTGGGCGTCAGTTGTGTTTTTAGTCCAATTAAATTCTAATTTATTTTTAGTAACGTCACTTTGTAATTGAGTCGACGTTTGTTCATTTCTGTGTTGAGCTACGACTTTGATTTGAAAGAGCATTACAAAGGCAATTAATGCTGGAATTACAAAGACATACTTCCAAGAATTCCTCTTTTTTGATTGATTTTTGTTTAACATAACAATTCGTTTTTTGATTAATGATTGATAAAAATGATTGGTAAGGGAAACACAATTTTCCTGTGTTGTAATTTTTAAAAGTGTGATTTGATAGGCTTTTTTGTCTGCTATTTTTTTTGTAGCCTCATGATCAGCTATGAATTCTAAATTTTGAAGAATTGCTTTTTTGTAGAACCAAATAAAAGGATTGAACCAAAAAACGATACAAAATAGTCTCGAAATTAGCACATCTACAGTATGTTTTTGCTCGCAATGTATTTTTTCATGCTCTATAATGTTCTTTAATTCATTTGGATTGTATAAAGCCGAATTGTAAACGATAGTATTAAAATAGGAAAATGGAGCAATATTATCTATGGTATCAATAAATTTAAAATCGGCTTGATTTTGAATTGTTTTATTTTTAAAAATATTTTTCAAACTGTAAAATTCAAAAGCAAATCTAAGAATCAAAAATAAGATTCCAATTCCATATATAATTGCAAAAATTAAATACCAATTGATTGTAAAAACAGCTGTTTCATTGTTTGTTGTAATAGGAATTTTTGTCCAATCTATTATTCTTACACTTGGTTCTACCAATATAATTTTTGTGTAAAAAAGTAAAGGCAAAATAACAGCAGTACATAAACCTACTATTAAAAACCAACGATTAGTGGTGAAAAAAGTTTCTTTGCGCAACAATAAATAATAGGAAAAATAGAATAAGACAAGTAGTCCGCTGGATTTAATAAGATAAACAAATAATGGTTCCATGATAAAACGGGAATTAAGTTTTAAATAATTTAAAAACGTATCATTTTACTCTTTTTGGTTTTCGATCATTGCTAAGATCTCTCTTAATTCGGCAGCAGAAATTTTGTCTTCTTTTGCAAAAAAGGAAACCATGTTTTTATAGGAACTATTAAAATAATTGTCAATTGCAGTATTCATAAATTTTTTTCTATACTCTTCAATTGGCACAATAGGATAATACTGATGGGTATTTCCAAAGGCATTGTGAGCAACAAAACCTTTTTCTTCAAGATTACGCACAATAGTAGACAGCGTATTGTAATGGGGTTGATCTTCTGTTATTTCGGCCATTACTTCTTTGACGAAAGCCTTTTTGAGCTTCCATATAATGTGCATGATTTCTTCTTCTTTGTTGGTTAATTTTTGCATAGCTCTATATTTTGTCATTCTGAGTTTAGACGAAGGACAAACGTACAACTAAATTTTTAGTTAGTAAACTATTTTTATAGTTAATTAACTAAATTATTAGTTTGTAAGCTGATTATTATAAAATTTAATAATAATTTAAAAAATAAAAACCTCTAAACAATTGAAAATAGGTAATGTAAAAGAGTTTGCGTGAGGGATAGAAGCTGGCTACCATAGTAGCGCGTATAGCCCGACAGCATTAGTAAAAGGGGCTAAATAACACTACTGTTTTTTAGCCCCTTTTACTAATGGAGTCACGCCCAAAATAGAAATTGGAAATTAATTCTGCTCTTTCTGTACTAATTTTTGCAACCAAATACATCCCGCTAATGAAAGCATTCCTAAAGTTCCCATCACAAACCAATTGGCTTGATAACCAAAATTTGCAATGATTTCTAGTCCAGTTTTAGAGCTGGCAATGTGAGCCAAACTAAAACTCATCGTGAATAATGCCATATAGCGACCTTCGTGCCCTTTTGGGGCTCTACTTAATGCAAATGAATTGGAGAATGGAAAAATAAACATTTCGCCAAAAGTGATAAATAAGATACTCACCACAAGCATTCCCGCCCAAATATTGATTAATAAAACATAAAAACTAATAGACATTAATAAGGAACCCCAAAGAATAATCTTGATTTTATTGATGTCTTTTCGTTGACTAAAACTGACTATTGGCATTTCGAGAAAGAATATTAACAAACCGTTTAAGGATAATAAAAGGCCACTTTGAAATTCAGTTAATCCAAATTTTTCATTGTGATACAACGGTAAAGTGGTAAAAAGTTGAAAGAAAAGCATCGCTGTGACAAAACACACAAATAGAAAAATCCAAAATATTTTATCTTTAAAAACCGAAGCTGGTATTTCGGTTTCGCTATTCGTAGCATTCAAATCCGCTGGTTTTTTGCGTTCTTTTACCAATAAAGTAAAAATTAAAATAGATACAATACAGGAAGTTCCATCAACCCAAAACAATCCGCTGTATCCTAAATTCATGATGATCAACCCACCCAATGCAGGCCCGGCCGTGAATCCTAAATTTACTGCTAGCCTAACAAGAGTCAATGCTCTGGTGCGATTTTCGGGTTTTGCATAAGTTCCTAATGATACAAACATGGCAGGACGAAACATATCTGCAACGGTCATAATAAAGAACATCGCAAAGCATAACCCCCAAAAAGTACGCACATATTGAACCGCAAAAAGTAATAATCCGCTGGTAAATAAACTAAAAACCATGATTTTATAAAACCCTATTTTATCTGATAATTTTCCGCCGAGCCAAGAGCCTAACATCGAACCAAAACCAAAACATACCATAATCCATCCTACTTGCGCATAGGAAAAATTCAAATCTTCTTTCAAATACTTGGATAAAAACGGCAAAACCATTGTCCCAGCTCGATTGATGAAGGTAATTAAAGTCAGAATCCAGACCTCTCTTGTAAAACCTCTGTAATTATTAATATAGCGACTTAAAGCAGTTTTAATCATAAAAATATTTTCTATGTTGCAAATTTACAATGTTTTTCAGGAGCTTTTTCCAGCTATCCGCTACAATCTTTTCTTTTTTAAGAAAAAAACAAAAGGATTTTCGCTTCTATCTGGGCTAGGATATGGTGCTTATGAGATGTATTTTTTTCATAATTAATATTAGAAAATGATTCGTAATAGACTAGCAATAAATCTGCACTAATTCATTTTAACTGCGTTTTTAGGGTTCTAATTCGACATAAAGTACTTTTTTTTCATCATTATGAATTGAAATTTATAGGTTTTAGTA
>CBDUEE010000140.1:0-7685 GCA_965366105.1 uncultured Flavobacterium sp.
TTTTTAGAACACACAATAGCTTTCGTTTAGGAGTTGGAGGATATGCAGGAGTTAATTTGAAATCAAAGCAAATTATAAAATATAATGACAATGACCTAAAAGTTACTGACAAAGTCAAAGGCGATTTTAATACCACAGATTTTATTTATGGTTTAAGTACTTATGCAGGTTATAAATCGACAAGTTTATATTTGAAATATGATTTAAATCCGTTGTTTAAAAACAATGCTGTGAATCAGAATAATGTTTCTTTAGGATTGCGTTTCGATTTTAATTAAGATTTATTTGAGTTAGTTAGTTAATTAAAAAGTGCTTCGGAAGAGGCACTTTTTTTATTTTAGATTTAGAATTTGAGGTTTGATTTGTGTATTTTTGCATTCTTTAAATAATTTTAATTTCCAAATATATTTTGATTTCAAAAGCGACCATTGATACTGTTTTCGAAACTGCTCGTGTAGAGGAGGTAATCGGTGATTTTGTGAATCTAAAACGTGCAGGAAGTAATTTTAAAGGGTTAAGTCCTTTTTCTGAAGAGCGTTCTCCTTCATTTATGGTTTCTCCTGCTAAAGGAATTTGGAAAGATTTTAGCTCTGGAAAAGGCGGGAACTCAGTTGCATTTTTGATGGAACACGAACACTTTACTTATCCAGAAGCCATTCGTTATTTAGCAAAAAAATACAATATCGAAATTGAAGAAACGGAACAAACAGATGAAGAAAAAGCAAATACAGATATTCGAGAAAGTATGTATTTGGTTTCGGAATTTGCAAAAACATATTTTCACAATACGCTGCTAAATTCTGAAGAGGGTAAAGCCATTGGCTATTCCTATTTTAAAGAAAGAGGTTTTACAAATGAAACTATTAAGAAATTTGCTTTAGGATATTCTCCTGAAACTTGGGATGCTTTCACAAAAGAAGCACTAGGTAAAGGCTATAAATTAGAATTTTTAGAAAGCACTGGTTTAACTATTCCTAAAGATGACCGCCCTTTTGATCGTTTCAAAGGACGTGTTATGTTTCCGATACAAAGTATGTCAGGACGAATTCTAGGTTTTGGTGGAAGAATTTTAACCAATGATAAAAAAGCAGCCAAATACCTGAACTCTCCAGAAAGTGATATTTACCATAAAAGTAAAGTGCTGTATGGAATTTTTCAAGCTAAACAATCAATAGCCAAACTAGATAATTGTTATTTAGTAGAAGGATATACGGACGTAATTCAGTTCAACCAATCGGGAATTGAAAACGTGGTTGCTTCATCAGGTACTGCTTTGACACCAGATCAAATCCGATTAGTAAATAGACTTACAAAAAATATCACCATGCTTTTTGATGGTGATGCTGCAGGATTGCGTGCTTCCATTCGAGGAATAGATCTTATTCTTGAGGAAGGAATGAACGTGAAAGTCTGTACTTTTCCTGATGGAGAAGATCCAGATAGTTTTGCTAAAAAAACGTCTCATGAGGATTTAGTTTTATATCTTGAAAATAATGCTAAAGATTTTATTCAGTTCAAAGCCTCACTTTTGATGAATGAAGCCAAGAACGATCCAATCAAAAAAGCAGATTTGATTCGAGATATGGTTACTAGTATTTCAAAAATTCCAGACCGCATTCAAAGAGAAATTTACATACAAGAATGTTCCAGAATCATGGATATTTCGGAACAAGTTTTACAAAGTACTTTAGCACAATTAGTTCAAAAAGAGGTTGCTGAAGTTGGTAAGAAACAAAAAAATTCAGACGGTTCTGGACAAAAAGCTTTTGAAGTTGTAAAAAATGAAAATCAAATTGATACTGGAAAAGTAGATGTATTATACCGATTAGAAAGAAAAATAATTGAAATTCTTTTGTTATATGGAAACAAAGAGGAAGAATTTGAAGATACTTTTTTAAAAACAAATGAAGACGGTGAGATAGCGACATTTACTGAAAAAAAAATCTATAAAGTATATCAACGAATCTATCTTAGTTTGCAAGAGGATGAAGTAGAATTAGCAAATCCATTATTTCGAGACATATTTAATGATTTAATAGATTTTTATAATCAACAAGAAAATTTTAGTCTAGAACAATATTTGATGCGATTGGAGCCAAATTTTGCCCAAGAAGTAACAGATATTCTGATGGAGGATGAACGAGTGATCTTACATGACTGGGTTGGACAAAACATTTTTCCAAAATCAAAAGATGCCACAATAAGTCAAAACGTTTCAGAGACAATCTTGACAATGCGATGGTATTTGGTAGGTATGATAATCGAGGAATTAAAAAACGCTGTATTATCGGAATCAAATTCAGATAATACAGAGCCTTTGTCAATGATAATGGATTACAATACATTAATCCATTCTTTTTCTAAAAAACTAGGAAGAGTAATGTCTAGATATTAAACAATCTCTAGTTTTTTTGCTTTGTCTACTAAATCCACAAGGTTGGTAACATTTAGTTTTGTAAGCAATCTTAATTTGTAAGTACTGATAGTTTTCTCATTAAGATTTAAAATTTCAGCAATTTCATGATTCTTTTTTCCCCCACTTAAATACCGTAATACTTCAACCTCACGGTTGGATAGTTTTCGGTATAAACGCTCACTTTTACTTTGTTTAGCAATCAAAGCTAGGTTTTTCTTAACAGTTTCATTCATTATTATCTTCCCTTGGTGGACTTTAATAATGGAAATACCTAAAGTTTCTAATTTTTCTGATTTATGCACAAAACCAGATACTCCGGCTTTGATGGCATTTGGTGCATAAATTTGTTCTGAAAGACCACTGTAGATAATAATTTTTGTTTTAGGAAAATTTTTTAAGATTGCTTTAACCTCAAAAATACTGGAAAGACCTTCCAGTTCTAAATCTAATACTAATACATCAACATCTTTCGATTGAAGTATATCCCTGACCATCAAGAAATTGCCTACATTGGCAATGATTGAAATGTCTGCATTATCTTTAAAGTAAGATTTTACTCCAAAATGCACAACGGGATAATTATCGGCTATACATACTTTAATCATAATTTTAATTTTTTAGAATTGTTTGTAATTGGATCTGTAAAATTAATAAATAAATTCTGTAATTAATTGCAAATCAAGATAAAATATAATTTCTTCCCTATTTATTGATCTCGCAAATTGGAATTGGGGTCATTTTGTGTTGGTTAATGGTGTTTAATCGTTTGTAGATTCCGAAAACAGTTCTTTCTCTTCCTGAAAAATCTTCGATACTTTTTTTGGATTCATCTTGCAACATTGCCCACTCCAACTCGTCATAACTTGCACCTAGTTGTTGTTCATCTGTTCTGTCGTCACCAAATAATCCATCTGTTGGAGAGGCTTCTAAAATAGATTTTGGTATTTTTAAATAGTGGCCCAGTAAATAGACTTCAGATTTCATTAAATCAGCAATTGGACTTAAATCTACTCCACCATCACCATATTTTGTGTAAAAACCTACTCCAAAATCTTCTACTTTATTGCCTGTCCCAGCAACCAATAAACCATGAATTCCAGCAAAGTAATATAAAGTGGTCATTCTTAAACGCGCTCGTGTATTGGCAAGGGATAAATTGACTTTTGCACTATCTAGATCATTAGGAACTGCCATTTTAAATGTTTCAAAAGTAGTTGTCAAGTCAGCTTCAATACTGTTTACATTAGGAAACCTTTGTTTTAATTGTTCAATATGTTCACGACCTCTATTTATATGACTTTGTGCTTGATGAATTGGCATTTCAATACACAACACTTTTAATCCAGTTTGTGCACATAAAGTTGATGTAACTGCTGAG
Organism: uncultured Flavobacterium sp.; assembly: GCA_965366105.1. Lineage (GTDB taxonomy): Bacteria > Bacteroidota > Bacteroidia > Flavobacteriales > Flavobacteriaceae > Flavobacterium. The sequence goes on from CBDUEE010000140.1 coordinate 3,795, forward strand.
TCTACTCCGCCAGAAATACCAATGACAAATCCATTCACTTTTGAATTTTCAGCATATAATTTCAGCCAGTTTACAATTTTTGTATTTACTTCATCAACATGAATTGTACTTTTTTTAGTCATAATAATTTACGTTTTAAGAAGCAGGAATGTATATTTGCAAAATCAATTTCTAATGATCTCTTTTTCAAAATTCTTTAGAAACAAATTTAATTAATATATATGAAAAAATATCTGTTCCCTGTAGTCTTTTTTTTCCTTATTTTATCTTGCAGTAAGAAAAGTAAAGCAGAAAGTGCCATTGCAGCAATTCCTTTGGAAATAAAAGTGGAACGTTTTGATAAAATATTTTTTGAAACACCACCACAGGATTTAGATAAAGTAAAAAAAGAATTTCCATTTTTCTTTCCTGCTGGAAATGATAATAGTGTTTGGATAAATAAAATGCATGATCCAATATGGAGAGAAGTGTACACTGAAGTACAAAAAAAATATGCTGATTTTGGACCCGAAAAGAAAGTATTAGAAACGCTTTTTAAACACATTAAATATTACTTTCCAGAGACAAAAACACCCAGAGTAATTACTGTAATATCTGAAATGGATTATAATACTAAGGTTATTTATGCAGATAGTCTGGTTATAGTTTCACTTGAATTGTATTTAGGAAAAAATCATAAATTTTATCAATTTCCAAAATATTTAAAACAAAATTTTGAGCCAAGACAAATTGCTCCAGATGTAGTTTCGAGTTTTTCAGTACGTAAAATTCCACCTGTAACAGATAAAAATTTATTAAGCCAAATGATTTATTATGGTAAACAAATGTACTTAAAAGACCTATTTTTGCCTGATTATTCCGATGCTGAAAAAATAGGATATACTCCAGAGCAAATAACATGGTGTCAGGAAAATGAAAACTATATGTGGCGTTATTTCATTGAAAGAGAAATGCTTTATAGCAATGATCAAAAACTGATTTCAAGATTTATAAATCCAGCTCCGTTTTCTAAATTTTATCTGGAAATCGATAATGATTCTCCAGGAAGAGTGGGAGCTTGGTTGGGATGGCAAATTGTGCGATCTTACGCGAAAAATAATGAAGTACCTATTACTGACTTGTTAAAAATGAATGCAAAAGAGTTATTTGAAAAATCAAAATACAAACCCAAAAAATAATGTCAAATAAAAATACATCAGAAATTAAATTTCTAATCGAATTAGATGAAAACCGTGTTCCCGAAAAATTAATGTGGTCTGCTAAAGACGGTGGAGTCGAGGCTCAAGAAGCGAAAGCGATAATGCTTTCTGTTTGGGATAGCAAAGCCAAAGAAAGTATGCGAATTGATTTGTGGACAAAAGATATGCCTGTAGACGAAATGAAGATTTTCTTTCACCAGACTTTAGTAGCAATGTCTGAAACCTTCAAACGTGCCACAGATGACGAGAAAATGTCCGACACTATGAAAGATTTCTGCGATTATTTTGCTGAGAAGTTAGATCTAGTTAAATAAAAAAGAAATCAAATAAAAAATTCCAAATTCCACTATTAAATTGGGATTTGGAATTTTTTATGTTTTAGATTTTCTTGTTTTAAAACTGACTATTATTTTTAAAAACTTCTTGATTTACTTCGTCAATATAGCCCAATAATTCTTCTTTCCCTGTAGATTCTGTTGCTGAGGTTACAAAATAATGGGGCATTTCGGCCCAATTGTTTGCAAACATATTCTTTTTATAAGCTGCAATATGAGAATCAATTTTTACCTTACTAATTTTATCAGCTTTAGTGAAAATGATGCAAAAAGGAATCTCGCTTTCGCCCATGTACGACATAAACTCAATATCAATGGTTTGTGCTTCATGGCGAATATCAATCAATACAAAAGCACAAACTAGTTGCTCTCTTGTCTCGAAATAATCAGTAATAAATTCCTGAAAGATAGATTTTGTTTTTTTAGAAACTTTAGCATAACCATAACCAGGTAAATCTACTAGATACCAATTGCTATTAATCAAAAAGTGATTGATTAATTGTGTTTTTCCAGGTCTTCCAGAAGTTTTTGCTAATTTTTTATGATTTGTAATCATGTTTATCAAAGAGGATTTCCCTACGTTTGATCTACCTATAAAAGCATATTCTGGCAAAAAGTCTTTGGGACATTTGCTCACTTCGGAGTTGCTGATGACAAATTCGGCTGTATTAATTTTCATTTTTTCGAGGTGTAAAATTCTCCTTTTAAGTTTTTTGAACTGCTAGATGGGTAGTGGTTAACCAATCTTCTAGTAAACGATTGAATTCTTCTGGATGCTCCATCATGGCCGCATGACCACATTTATCAATCCAGTATAAAGTGGAGTTAGGTAATAGTTTATTAAATTCTTCTGCGACATCAGGAGGTGTAACTTTATCGTTTTTACCCCAAATGATACAGGTTTGAACATGCATTTTAGGCAAATCCTTTGCCATATTATGACGAATTGCGCTTTTAGCAATTGTCAATGTTTTTATCAATTTTATTCGGTCATTTACTGATTCGTAAACTTCATCAATAAGTTCTTTTGTGGCTACCGCAGGATCATAAAATACATCTTCGGCCTTTTTCTTGATATATTCATAATCACCTCTTTTTGGATAACTGTCACCCATAGCGCTTTCGTAAAGGCCAGAACTTCCTGTTATTACAAGTCCAGCTACTTTTTCAGGGTACATTTTAGTATGATATAAAGCAATGTGTCCGCCTAAGGAATTTCCTAAAAGGATAACACGATCCAATCCTTTGAATGTAATAAAATCCTTAACATATTTTGCAAAACTCTTTACGTTAGTCTTAAGAATATTTTGAGTATATATAGGTAAATCTGGAATGATTATTTTGTAACCTCTTGTAGAAAAGTAACTGGCAACAGCATCAAAATTACTAAGTCCTCCCATAAGTCCATGTAAGATTACGATTGGAGTTCCTTCGCCAGCTTCATAATAGCTGTATCTACCTTCTTTTTTATAGTTTTTTTCCATTTTGTTTCAAACCGGATTTTCAATTTTGACAAATATATGATTTAATAAATAAAAATTAATTCTTAGAACAATTTTTAATTGTAAAATAATAAAGAGTTAGTGACTAATTTTGCGAATTTTTTAAATTTGATTGTACTTTTTTTACTTTTTAATTGCATTAGTAGTATTTAATAATGGTAATGTCGCTTATTGCTTGCTATTTCTGTAATCATGTTGTATTTCTTACAAATAATTTAAAAGAGACCTAATACTCTGACTGTTTAGAAATTAAGGGTTTTTAGCTTGAAGTGGGTAAACTTATTAACAAAGTGGTATTTAGTGGTAAATTGTGGTAATATTTTTTATATTTTTGCTCTATATCATTTAATACATTTTACTTGGATACAATTGTCGGGACATACGAATGTAAAGTCGATGCTAAAGGAAGGCTGCTTATGCCAGCGCCTTTAAAAAAGCAGTTGGCTACATCACTTCAAAACGGATTCGTTTTGAAGCGTTCTGTTTTTCAACCCTGTCTAGAGTTGTATCCTATGCAAGAATGGGATTTGATGATGCAAAAAATAAATAAGCTCAATCGATTTGTAAAAAAGAACAATGACTTCATTCGCCGTTTTACTGCGGGAGTTAAGGTAGTCGAGATAGATGCTTTAGGGCGATTATTAGTTCCTAAGGATTTAGTGACTTTTGCAAGTATTGCTAAAGAAGTGGTGTTTTCTTCTGCTGTAAATATCGTAGAGATTTGGGATAAAGATTTATACGAAAAATCAATAAGTGGTGAAGATGTGGATTTTGCAGATTTAGCCGAAGAAGTAATGGGTAATATAAATGACGACGACAATGGAATATCATAATCCGGTTTTGCTTCATGCATCA
>CBDUEE010000141.1:0-7560 GCA_965366105.1 uncultured Flavobacterium sp.
ATTTTATAAATAGCCATTCAATTGAGAATGTTTACTGGCACAGTTATTGAATTTTGAAAAATTAAGTTAATAATTTAAATTTTGAAAAAATGAGAAAGATAAAAGTACTTGCATTAGTAGGAATGGCATTTTTTGCTACGAGTGCCATAAATGCACAGGTTTCAGTTGGATTTAATATCGGACTTCCCAATGTAGTTGTTTCAGGTAATGTAAATAGAGGTTACCGCCCTCAAAGAGTTTATAGAGAGTATTACGAAACTCCTGTAGTCTATAGGAATGTATATAATGATCGCAGCGATTATGATAGAAGAAGATACGAGGCGCAACGACGATATGAAGCACAACGCCGTTATGAAGCACGAAGAAGATATGAAGCTAAATGTAATGATAGGAGATACTACCACCATAAAAGTAAAAAAAGAGATCACGATGATCGATATGATGATGATGATGATGACAGAGATGATCGTTAATACGTAATCTATTTTAAAAGATAAAAAGAGAAACAATTTTGGTTCTCTTTTTTTATTGTATAAAGCGTATGGATGGTATAAAAAAAACTATAAGATTAAGTCAATTGCCCTTGTAATTTCTTGATGTCATCACGCAATTTTGCTGCTTGTAAAAAGTCTAATTCTTTTGCTGCTTTCTCCATAGATTTTCGTTTTTCTCTGATGAGTTTTTCAATTTCAGGTTTAGCCATGTAAGCAGTTTCGGGTTCGGCGGCCGAGTTTAAAGTAAGTCCTAATTCATAATCAACCAATGTGTTTTTAGTAAAAGCACTTTCAATTTTCTTGTTAAGTGCCATCGGAACTAGATTGTGTTCTGTATTATAATTAATTTGTTTGGTTCTTCTATAATTAGTTTCATCAATCGTTTTTTGCATACTTTTCGTGATTTTATCGGCATACATAATCGCTTTTCCATTCAGGTTTCTAGCTGCTCTACCAATTGTTTGCGTAAGCGAACGATGACTGCGTAAAAAACCTTCTTTATCTGCATCTAAAATTGCTACAAGAGATACTTCTGGTAAATCGAGTCCTTCACGAAGTAGATTGACACCAATTAATACATCAAAAATTCCTTTTCGCAAGTCTTGCATAATTTCTATTCGTTCTAGTGTATCTACTTCAGAGTGAATGTAGCGACAACGAATATTAACTTTGGTTAAATATTTAGCCAATTCTTCGGCCATTCTTTTCGTTAAAGTGGTAACCAAAACGCGCTCATCGATTTCGGCTCGAACTTGAATTTCTTCGATTAAATCATCAATTTGATTTAAACTCGGACGGATTTCAATGATTGGATCTAATAATCCTGTTGGCCGAATCACTTGTTCTACTACAACACCATCCGTTTTTTCTAATTCATAATCTGCAGGTGTTGCTGATACATAAATAACTTGATTTTGCATAGCTTCGAATTCCTCAAATTTCAAAGGACGGTTGTCCATTGCAGCAGGAAGACGGAAACCATATTCTACTAAATTTTCTTTTCTACTTCTGTCACCACCGTACATCGCACTCACTTGCGAAAGTGTAACGTGACTTTCATCTACTACCATTAAATAGTCTTTCGGGAAATAATCTAATAAGCAGAAAGGTCTTGTTCCAGGTAAACGACCATCGAGGTAACGAGAATAATTTTCAATTCCAGAACAATAACCCAATTCCCGAATCATTTCTAAATCAAAATTAGTACGCTCTTCTAATCGTTTTGCTTCTAAATGTTTTCCAATTTCCTTGAAATAATCAACTTGTTTAACCAAATCTTGTTGAATTTCCCAAATTGCACCTTGCAATACATCAGGTGAAGTCACGAACATATTAGCAGGATAAATGGTCAGTCTTTCAAATTTTTCAAGAACTTTAGAATCTTTAGTATCAAAACTTTCAATTTCTTCTATTTCATCACCAAAAAAGTGAATTCTGTATGCTTCATCTGCATAACTAGGATATACATCAACGGTATCCCCTTTTATTCTAAAACTTCCGGGATTAAAATCGGCTTCCGTTCTTGAATATAAACTTTGTACCAATTGGTGCAATAATTTAGTTCTAGAAATGAATTGGCCTTTCTCGATTGGAATTAAATTTTTTTGAAATTCCACTGGATTTCCAATACCGTACAAACACGAAACCGATGCCACAACCAAGATATCTCTTCTTCCAGAAAGTAGAGATGCCGTTGTTGACATTCGCATTTTTTCTAGCTCTTCATTGATCGATAAGTCCTTTTCAATAAAAACACCTGTCACAGGCATAAAAGCTTCCGGTTGGTAATAGTCGTAGTAGGAAACAAAATATTCAACTGCATTATTGGGGAAAAATTGTTTGAATTCCGAATACAATTGTGCCGCCAAGGTTTTGTTGTGTGCCAGTACCAAAGTGGGTCTTTGCACTTCCTGAATCACATTGGCTACCGTAAAGGTTTTTCCAGATCCAGTAACTCCTAAAAGTGTCTGAAACTTTTCGCCATCAATAATCCCTTGAACTAATTTTTCAATTGCTTGGGGCTGGTCGCCTTTGGGCTGATAATCGGATACTACTTGGAAATTCATTTAATTAAGGGGCAAAGATTTAGAACGCAAAGGTACAAAGTTTGAATTATTTTTATACTTAAGTTTAAGCCAAAAAAAAACCATCATGCTGAGCATGATGGTTTTTAATATCAATTAAAATTTCTTAGAAACTAAAGCTTAATCTCGCAAAAAGGAATCTTCCGTTCATACCAAATTGAGAAGTATTTCTAGAGTAAACGAATTGATTAGCATTAGATAAGTCAATTGTTGAAGGCGCTGCAGTGTAAGCAACAGCTCCACCAACTAAAGTTGGTCTTATTACATTTTGTGGGCCAAGATTTTCGTCTGGATAAATATCAAAAATATTATTGGCACCAATTACAATTTTGGCAGCATTAGAAAGTTTAAAACCAACTGATAAATCAGTGATTATTTTGGCACCCCAAATTGGGTGTTCAACTTCTACAACTTGACCATTTATAATTGCTCCTTCAACTCTTCCGTCTCCATTAGCATCAGCTGTATTAGGATCCGTTACTTTCCCGAAATAAACGTTTCTCAAGAAGAAATCGAATTTTTTATAAGAAAGTGAGTTTGTCAAATTTGCTTTGACTCTTGGAATCGCTTCTTGTAAATACACTCTACTTGCTTCAGAATAGTATCTGTTAACTTGACCATTTGCAATTAATGTAGGTGATCCTTTAATTGCACCAACTCTGTAGGTTTCTGAGAATGTTCCTGACAAATCTGATTTTAAAGAAATATTATTTCCAAAACTTGTTTTATGGCTAATTACAACATCAATACCTTTAGACTCTGTGTTAATTGCATTTGCAAAGAATGTAGCAGCGGTGGCTCCTGCGGCATCAAATTGAAGTTGAAGATCTCTTTGAGGAGTTCCAGTAGCAAATGTTCCTGATGGTCGAGCGAACTGATCAGTTAGAACTACTCTGTCATCAATTTGTACCACATAAGCATCTGCTGTTAAAGTTAGATTAGCTGTTGGAATCTTAGCAGTAAAACCTATACTAGCACTTTTTGACTCTTCTTGCTTCAATTTTGGAATTCCTAATGCTTGCGCAGGTTGAGAGTTATTACTAAAAGTTCCTACTTCAAATGGTACACCACCTACGAATTGTGTAGCTGTCGAATTAAAATAGATTTGGTGCAAAGAAGGTGCTCTAAATCCTGTAGAAACCGCTCCACGTAAATTGAGATTATCCGTTAGTTTGTAACGAGTTGCTATTTTGAAATTAGTTGTGTTTCCAAAATCTGAATAATTTTCAAAACGTAATGCTCCGTTAACTAACCATTTATCAGTAACATCTAATTCTAAATCAGTATATAAAGCATAACTGTTACGTCCTTTATCAATGGCATTCGAAGGTCTGAAGCCAGGAAATACTTGCGCTCCACCGGGTCTTGCTCCGTTATAAGCAGAAGCAGCTGATCCATATATTGCACCAGGATATCCTCCGAAAACACCGTTATAAAAGTCAGTAACTTTAATGTTTGCAGGAGTTGTTCCAGTTACAATACCGCCATTTATGTCATATAGATTGTATGAATCTGGTACACCTTGGTTTATGGAGAAGTTTTCATGACGATACTCTGCGCCAAAAGCAACATTTAAACCTTTAAGAACATCATATTTTTTATTCATGTCAAAATTGGTTGTGTTTTGGGCGAAAGCCAAACCACCTGCATCAAATTTAGTTGGAGAGTTTTCTCTCATCGAAGAATTGACTGTGTTTTCAATAGAATAATCCAAAGTATTTCTTCCAAAAGTATTACTTAAATCAAAATTCCAATTTTGGAATAGAATACCTCTAAGACCTGCTGCAACCGAAACATCATTGATTGTAGAATGAATTTCAGGTAAAAAACCATTTGGATACAATCCTGAGTACCCTCTTGACTGATTTGGTCTTCTATAAAAACCAGCAGCTTCACCATCTCTATAACTCGTTCCTCCAAAAGCATACGCTTCTAATTTATCATTTATAGGATAAGCAGCGTTCAAAAAGAATTGAGCACTTTTTAAAGAGGATTGACCCACTCTCATATTAAAATCTTTTCTTTCTAATCCTCTATAAGCTAATTCACTTGCAGTTGCATCAAAATTTAAAGCAGTTTGCATCTGTGGAATTGTTGTAGCCCCAAGAATTGCAGTTTGTTGCGAACCTGTAAATGGTGAATAGGTTTTTATTGCGGTAAGTAATTGTGTAGTAGCTAAAGGGGAAATATTATTAATGTTTCCAAATAAAGCATTAATGTTTGTTCCTGCGGCTGCAGCTCTATCTTCTACTACATTGTAGGCGTTAAATAAAGTTCCAGTCACATCTTTTGCTCTACTGGTAGCATCTCTAAGTTGGAAACTTGCAGTAGCGTTAATGAAACTTTTTTCTTTACCAAGACCGGTTCCGTAATTTAAATCTAATTGATAATTCCCGCCGTCAACACCACCTGAATGATCATTAGCTCCTTTAGAAAAGTTTCCTCCTGAAAAAAGGTTAACATCTAATTTATTGGTGTTTTTCTTTACATTAATATTGATAACACCTGCAATAGCATCAGAGCCATATTGCGCAGATGCACCATCTCTTAATACTTCGATTTTTTCAATAGCAAATGCAGGAATTGCATTCAAATCGGTTCCTACAGACCCTCTTCCCGGAGAACCATTTATGTTTACTAAAGCAGAAGTATGTCTTCTTTTTCCGTTTACTAATACCAATACTTGATCAGGACCTAAACCTCTTAATAGTGCGGGGTCAATATGATCTGTTCCGTCAGCTACGGTTGTAGAATTAGAAGTAAAGGATGGCGCCACCATGTTTAAAATTTGGCTTAAGTTCACTTGCGGTCCTTGCGAAGCGATGTCTTTCATAGCAATAACATCAATTGGAACTGCAGACTCAGTTACTGTTCTAGTGGGATTACGAGAACCTATTACAACAACGTCTTGCAGTGATTCGCCAGAACCTTTTAAAGACACATTTAATATTGCTCCAGTTACAGTCAACGATTTAGTTTCTAATCCTACATAAGAAAATTGTAAAACATCTCCTATTTTTGCAGTCATGGTATATTTACCGTCAAAATCTGATGTAGTTCCTTTAGTAGTTCCTTTTACAATAATGGTTGTTCCAGGTAACGTTGCTTTCGATTCGTCGGTAACAACTCCGGAAATTTTAATTTCCTGAGCAGTTAATCCAACCGAGAAAATTAAGGTTAGAATAAAGAGAAGTTTTTTCATTTTTGGTTATTTAAGATTATAAGTGCTAAAATACTACTTAAATAACGTTAAATTCTATTTATTTAACTGAATGGATGTTAAATGTTGGATTATTCTTTTTATTGATTGTTTTTGAAGTAATCGTAAAAATAGTTTATTTTTTATTAAAATATGATAATTGCAGTTTTCATAATGTTATTTGAATTGATTATTGAGTAAAACAGATCTCTATTGTTTTAAAACTTCCAAGCATTCTGTTGTGTTTCACTCATAAATGTCCAAGCAACAATTCGACTTATTTTCTGGCCTTGAGCCATATCAATCGTTTTAATTGCGACAGCACTTACCTTATTTAGTGTTTTATAGATACTTGAGAGATTTTCTTTTTTGGATACCAAAGTAGTAAACCATAGACATTGCATTGGATATTTAGCACTTTCGTAGACCATTTGAGTAATAAAACCTAACTCACCGCCTTCGCACCATAATTCGGCATTATGACCACCGAAATTTAAAACTGGTTTTGTAGTTTTAGTTCCAAAGTCTCGAGATTCTAGATTATTTACTTTTCGTAAGGAACTTTTTGTAGCCTCGTCCTGAGAAGAATGGAACGGAGGGTTGCATATTGTAAAAGTAAATTTATCTTCAGGAGTAATTATATTTTTAAAAATAAAGCGAGATTCCGTTTGCAATTGCAAGCTAATAGGGTCCATTAGTTTTGGATTAGCAGCAATGATTTTTTTACAATTTTGTATCGCATTTTCATCAATGTCAGTTCCTACAAAACTCCAACCATAAGCGGAATTTCCAATTATAGGATAAATACAATTTGCACCAACACCAATATCTAATCCTTGAACTGTTTCACCTTCAGGGATTATTCCATTATTAGTTGTAGCTAATAAATCAGCGATATAATGAATATAATCTGCTCTTCCAGGGATGGGAGGACAAAGATAATTTGCAGGAATATCCCAATCCTGAATATTGTAATGTTGAATTAATAGTGCTTTATTTAGCGCTTTTACAGCATCAGGATTACTAAAATCTATAGTTTCTATTTGATATTCGTTGATCGAAACAAAATCTTTTAATTCTGGGGAATTTTTAATTAATTGTTCGAAATCATATCCAAATCTATCAAGATTTCTTGGATGTAAATTCGTTTTTTCGGTACTGGTTTTCGCTTTCATTTTCTATATTTCGATGCAAAGATAGGTATTCTGTTTTTATCAAAATATAAGAATTCGATTATAAATACTAATCCAGACATTCCATCATCAATAAATCACCATCATCGTGTTGTATCGTTACCATGCCATCTTTAATAACGCGATTACTGCTTCCGGTTCTGTAGCCAATCGTTAAAGAATCGTCTTTTAAAGGGTAGAATAAATTATCGGAATGAATTCCGGTAACATGACCAATTGGAATTAAAGAAATAGGAGTATTTGCCGTGTACCATTTTTCGAATTTTTTAGGCAATAAGAATACTTTGGAATGATCATCTAGAATAACAATTTTCAATGTATCTCTATATCGTGTTATATTGGTGATATTAGTAATAGTATGATCTGCTCTTTTTCCTGTGGCCCAAACAACGTTTACGGCGGGTATTTTTCTTTCGATTAAATAATCAAAAGCTTTTTCTAAATCTGTTTTGTTTTGGTCGGGAGTATGAATAATTTCAATAGGATATTGAGCTGTTTTATATTGCTCTGGATCAAAACCACGATCAAAATCACCTAAAAGTACGTCGACTTTGATGTCTAACTGCATGACTCTTTCCATGGCGGAATCC
>CBDUEE010000142.1:0-7544 GCA_965366105.1 uncultured Flavobacterium sp.
AATTATTTACAATTTTGATCTATTAATAAATAGCAATAAGTAAACTAATCTTATGTATAATAAATTTAGTTACGAAAAATCAGATTATCTTGAAAATTGAATTCAACAATTATAAAATAATTACCACTTTATAATTGCACTAGCCCAAGTAAATCCACTACCAAATGCAGCTAAAACTATTGTATCACCAGACTTTATTTTTCCTTGTTCCCATGCTTCTGTCAATGCAATAGGAATAGAGGCAGCTGTTGTATTTCCGTATTTTTGAATATTATTAAAGACTTGGTCATCTCTCAATTTGAATTTATTTTGAATAAACTGAGAGATTCTCAAATTTGCTTGATGTGGGATCAACATATCAATATCTGAAACTTGTAAATTATTAGCTTCTAAACCTTCATTTATTACTTCACTAAAACGAACTACTGCATTTTTAAACACAAATTGTCCATTCATGTGAGGAAAATAACTTTCATCATCAGGATCATTATCCGCCAAAATATCCGAAACCCATCGACCACCCATTCCTGGAGCTTTTAGCACTAATTCTTCCGCATGTTGCCCTTCTGAATGTAGATGTGTTGATAAAATTCCTTTGGTCAAATCCTCTTCTCTACTTAAAACTGCGGCTCCCGCACCATCTCCAAAAATTACTGAAACACCTCTTCCACGAGATGTCATATCCAATCCTGTTGAATGAACCTCAGAACCAATAACCAAAATGTTTTTATACATGCCAGTCTTGATATACTGATCTGCAACAGATAACGCATAAATAAAACCGGAGCATTGATTTCTAACATCTAATGCACCTATAGTTCTTAACCCTAAATCTCTTTGTACTAATACTCCGGGACCAGGAAAATAGTAATCTGGGCTCAATGTAGCAAAAACAATAAAGTCAATATCTTCTTTTGCAACTCCTGAACGCGTTATCGCAATTTCAGCAGCTTTTACTCCCATTGTAGTAGTAGTATCCTCACCACGTATGATGTGTCTTCTTTCTTGAATTCCCGTTCTTTCTTGAATCCATTCATCATTGGTGTCAATGATTTTCGATAAATCGTCATTTGTAACTACGTTGTCAGGAACATAAAATCCTAATCCTGTTATTTTTGAATGATACATACTATGTTGTTTTATTAAAATAAGATTGCAAATTTAAAACATACTTAAAAATTTGAGCTAAAAAGTCACTACTATTTCTCGAATTAATAATTTAATAGTTTAGACTGAATAAAAAACTCTTTTTATATTACAAGTTTATGATTTTTTATGTGATTTTCAGTCAGTTGTTATGAATAAAATTTAATACATCATCATAAATAAAAATATAATAGTGTAATTCCGATAAACCTTAAAAGTTAAAAAGTCTTATTTATTTCCAAATCTAATAACATTAAATTATTTTAGACGGATTATTGATAACCTTAATTTAAAAAACATTCAAATTATGAAGTTAAAAATTCCATTTTATTTATTTCTTGGACTGACCTTAACCACCTTTGCGCAAGAGAATCTAAGTTACCAAAAGCCGTCTAAATCTATTTTAGAATTAGCCGATTATGAAAGAGCTCCTTCAGTTTCGATGGATACGAAAAAAGAATATTTATTACTATCCTATAGAAATACTTACAAAACATTAGATGATTTAAATCAAGAGGAATTGCGATTAGGAGGTTTACGTATCAATCCTGTTACGAACATTTCTAGCACAGTTACTTACATCAACAATCTTAAACTTCGCAAAATAAGTGACAAGAACGAAATTCAAGTTGCTGGCTTACCCGAAAATCCACATATCAGTAATTTAGCTTGGTCGCCAAATGATAAGAAAATCTTATTCTCAAATACCACAAATTCAGGAGTTGAACTTTGGGTTATCGATGTTGCATTGGCAAAAGCCATAAAATTGACAGATGCTACCGTGAATGCCAATCTTGGAAATCCATTTAGCTGGATGAATGACAACGAAACTATTTTGGTTAAAATGTTGCCTAAAAACAGAGCCGCTTTATTGGATTCAAAAAAAGATTTACCAACTGGTCCGATAATTTCGAATGCCGATGGAGAAAAATCTCAAAACAGAACCTATCCAGACATGTTGAAAAACAAAAATGACGAGATCAATTTTGAGAACATTATGACCTCTGAACTATACAAAGTGAATTTGAATGGAACTTCAACTTTATTCAAAAAAGCAGACATGTATGCTGGAGAAAGTTTTTCACCTGATGGAAATTATTTAATGATAACAACCATCCAGAAACCATTCTCATATATTGTTCCATTAAGTCGTTTTCCATCAAAATCAACCGTATACGATAGTGCTGGAAACGAAGTAAAAGTAGTAAATGAAGTACCGCTTACCGAAATTATTCCAAAAGGATTTATGGCGGTTCGAAAAGGAAAAAGAAACATGAATTGGAGAGCGGATAAACCAGCTACATTAGTATATGCAGAAGCCTTAGATGGTGGTAATCCCGCAAATAAAGTAGAATTTAGAGACGAAGTTTTTCTTTGGAACGCTCCTTTTAATTCCGCTCCTACTTCATTGATAAAAACACCACAGCGTTACAGCCGAATAATTTGGGGTAATGATACTACTGCAATTGTTTCGGATGAATGGTACGACACCCGTAATACTAAAACTTATTTAATTGATCCATCAAATCCAAGTCAGGCTCCAAAATTAATTTTTGATAGAAATTCTCAAGATGCGTATTCGAATCCAGGAAATTTTGAAACTAAAAAAAATCAATATAACAGGAATGTTTTGGCGATTGAAAATGACAATGCATTTCTTATTGGTGATGGATTTACAAAAAACGGTCAATTCCCTTTTATCACGGAATATAATTTAAAAACATTAAAATCGAACCGACTTTATACCTCAACTTATACAGACAAAAAAGAGGATATATTAGAGATTGAAGATTTTAAAAAAGGAACAGTTTTAGTACAAATCCAATCTAAAAATGAGTATCCTAATTATTATATTAGAAACATAAAACAAAAAAACAAATTATCACCAATTACTACTTTCAAAAACCCCTTTGAAAGCATCAAAAACGTAAGTAAAGAAGTAATTAAATACAAGCGTAAAGATGGTGTTGAATTATCTGGAACTTTGTATTTACCAGTAGGTTATGATAAAGTAAAAAAAGAGAAAATGCCATTGTTAATTTGGGCCTACCCAGCAGAATATAAAGATAAAAATTCGGCTGGACAGGTAACTCAAAACCCAAATGAATTTACTTTTCCTAGCTATGGTTCATTTATATTCTGGGTAACCAAAGGATATGTTGTTCTAGATGACGCCGCTTTTCCTATTATTGGCGAAGGCAAAACAGAACCTAACGACAATTTTATAACGCAATTAGTTGATAATGCAGAAGCGGCGATAAATGCAGTGGATGCTCTTGGATATATTAATAGAAAAAAAGTGGCCGTTGGTGGTCACTCTTATGGTGCGTTTATGACAGCAAACTTATTGACTCATTCTAACCTTTTTGCCTGCGGAATTGCTAGAAGTGGTGCTTATAACAGAACATTGACGCCATTTGGTTTTCAAAGCGAGCAACGTAATTACTGGGAAACTCCTGAAGTTTACAACACAATGTCACCTTTTATGAATGCAGACAAAATGAAAACACCATTACTTCTAGTTCACGGTGAAGCTGATAACAACCCTGGTACATTTACCTTGCAAACAGAACGTTATTTCCAAGCATTAAAAGGTTTAGGTGCACCAGCAAGAATGGTTATTCTTCCTAAAGAATCTCATGGTTATGCTGCTAAAGAAAACATATTACACTTACTTTGGGAACAAGATCAGTTCTTAGAAAAGTATTTAAAGAATTAGGCTACTTACCTCTAAGAAATATGATTTATTGCCACAAAGGCACTAAGTTACAAATTTAAAATGACCAAATCTGCGGTAAAAAAAGCTTAATTATAATAAATGGAAAACCCCGAAAATCATTGATTTCGGGGTTTTTTATTTTTAGGCTAGCATTAAGTGTACTTCCTGATTTATTTCTAATTCTGTATCGTGCTCAAAGAAAATCGCTCTTCGCTCAAAAGCAGCTTTTATTAAGTAATGACTGCCTTTATAATAACACTGCTTCACCACTACTTGCATCATTCCACTGTCAACCAATTTTAATTGATGTGGATAAAGTAATAAAAACTCATCCTCTTCTTCTTCAATAGGAATTAATTGAGATAATTTTAATTCATTTACCTCTCCAAAAAGAGAAGCTGTATATTTATTAACTGGATTTTCATAAACAATCTTAGAATTTCCTTTTACAACCAGTTTCCCGTTTTGAATCACTATTGTTTCATCAGAAAAAGCCAAAGCGTCTGTACTATCGTGAGTTGCAATTATACACGTAACACCTTTATCTTTCAAGTATTTAAACAAATTGCGACGCAATGAATTCTTTCTAAAAGAATCGATTTGACTAAAAGGTTCATCTAATAATAGAATTTCTGGTTCTAACGCCAAAACTCTAGCCAATGCCACTCTTTGTTGTTGGCCACCACTCAAAAATTTTGCTTTTACTTTGGCGAAAGCGGTCATTTCGACCATGTCCAACAACTCATAAATACGTTGTTTCTTTTCATCCGGAAACATGTTCGATAAAAACTTACCTACATTTTCCTCTACCGTAATATAAGGCATTAAGTCAAAATCCTGTGCTAAATATTTAATATGATCTTCTCCAGGAATAAGATTGTGCTTGGGTCCTAAAATGGGGTTATTATTATAAGTAATTGCTCCGTTATCTAAATCATACAATCCATAGATGAGTTTCAGCAAAGTACTCTTACCACAACCGCTTTCGCCAATAATAGCTGTGTTTTGACCTTTGGTAATTGTAAAACTAACTTCTTCAATAACCGGCGTATCAATGTAGGTGAAGGAAATATTTTTTATCTCGAGCATCGTCTTTATTTAAAAATGCAAATTTACAATGTTTAATTTGGTTATACCACGATTTGTTCGGGTTTGTGATTGATTTGCCACGAAGGCATAAACGCACAAAAAAAAATGTTTTTTCATTGATTAGCAGTAAGCAACTCAAGTTATGATTTTAAATCTAAAAGGCTCATTGTAAAGCCTATAATTTAAATTTAGTTATAAAAAAAAGGCTGCTTCTTGAAGAAACAGCCTTTGTTTATATAGTAATGTTTGGCTTATTTTTTACCTTCAGCTTCAGCATCTTTAATCATTTTTTCATTTGCAGTAATAGCAAATTCAACACGACGGTTTTGACTTCTACCTTCAAGAGTCTCGTTTGAAGCAATTGGGTCAGCAATTCCTAAACCAGTAACTTGAAATCTACTAGAAGAAACACCTTTAGTATTCAAATAACTTTTTACTGCAGCAGCTCTTTCTCCAGAAAGTTTCAAATTATATTCTGCTTTACCAGTATTATCAGTATATCCGTAAATAGTAATGTTTGTATCTGGATATTCTGCAAAAACAGGAACCAATTTATCTAAGTTTGCTTTTGCACCAGAAGTCAAAGAAGATTTGTTGGTATCAAAACGTACTGCATTTTCATTCAAAACTAATTTAATTCCCTCTCCTACACGTACTACTTCAGCTCCTGGAAGAACTTGATCAATTTGTCTTGCTTGTTTGTCCATTTTATTACCAATAACTCCACCGGCAACTCCACCAACAACTCCACCTAGAACAGCTCCCATTGCACCGTTACCACCTTTACCAAGATTGTTACCTAAAACGCCTCCTAATACAGCTCCTGCAACAGCACCTATTCCTGCTCCTCTTTGTGTTTTGTTTGTGTTTTTAACTGCTTCACAGCTAGTAAACATTGAACCTATAACCATTATTGTTGCTATTGCAACTATTGAAATCTTTTTCATAATTGTATTTTTTTTAATATTAATTTACTTTTTGGAATTGATATACAACATCCGTCATTTTACCTGCAACATCAATTTTATCGATCAACTGAAAAGAATTTTCCGTTTGATTAGCTAAACCTAATACATAACCATCTCTTACTTTTCTTGCTTTTTCACCTGCATCTAATATCTTAAGTACAAATTGTCCATCTGCGTTAACAAACCAAGTAATTGGAGAACTAAAAGCTACACAATTTGTTTTTGTTAAAGCCATTGTTCCTTTATTATTGTTAGAAACAAATTTCCATGTACTACCAACAAAACAATCTGAGTCTGCTAGTTGAAAAGTAGTCACTTTCACATATTGTGAACCTGGATACGTTACTGAACTAATTTCCCAATTCCCTTTTATTGCTACTTGCGATTTTCTATCTGTTTTCGTACTTGTCGCTGAGTTCGATTTACATGCAAACATCAAAACGGCTAATGTGCATACTAAAATAACTTTTTTCATCTTTCTAAATTTATTGTATTAATACTGACACAAAGATACACTGCAATATTATAATTTTGTTTCAAAATTATAATATTTTGTATCATAATTAAGGGCTACGACAATTTGTCACTTACCCTATAATTGGTATCTTATTTGAAAGAATAGTAGGCTATAAAACAAACTTTAAAAACTCAAAATATGACAACAGGTAAAATTAATGTTTCGGTAGAAAACATCTTTCCCTTGATCAAGAAGTTCTTATACAGTGATCACGAAATTTTTTTAAGAGAATTAATATCGAATGGTACTGATGCCACTTTAAAACTAAAACATTTAACTAGTATTGGTGAAGCCAAAGTAGAATATGGCAATCCAATTATTGAAGTAAAAATCGATAAAGAAGGCAAGAAATTACACATCATCGATCAAGGTTTAGGAATGACTGCTGACGAGGTTGAAAAATACATCAACCAAGTTGCTTTTTCGGGGGCGGAAGAATTTTTAGACAAATACAAAGATTCTGCTAAAGATTCTGGAATTATAGGTCATTTTGGTCTTGGTTTTTATTCGGCTTTTATGGTTGCCGAAAAAGTTGAAATTATCACTAAATCTTTCAAAGACGAACCAGCTGCACATTGGACTTGTGATGGTAGCCCAGAATTCACATTAGAACCAGCTGACAAAACTACTCGTGGAACGGAAATCATTTTGCATATCGCTGAAGATTCTTTAGAATTTTTAGAAGAATCTAAAATAAATCAACTCCTTAATAAGTACAATAAATTCATGCCTATTCCGATTAAATTTGGAACAAAGACAGAGAAAATTGAGCAAAAAAAGGGTGAAGAAGTTGCTGCAGAAGATAAAGACAAAACGTTTACTGAAGTAGAAGTTGATAATATTATCAATAACCCAAATCCAGCTTGGACAAAACAGCCAAGTGAATTAACTCCTGAGGATTACAAGACTTTCTATCATGAGTTGTATCCAATGCAGTTTGAAGAGCCTTTATTCCACATTCACTTGAATGTTGATTATCCTTTTAACTTAACTGGTATTTTATATTTCCCACAATTAGGATCTGATTTACAAATTCAGAAAGACAAAATTCAATTGTACCAAAATCAGGTATATGTAACGGATAATGTAGAAGGAATTGTTCCTG
>CBDUEE010000143.1:0-7539 GCA_965366105.1 uncultured Flavobacterium sp.
TTATAGGGAGTGGTTCAGCGTATCTGAGTTATAGAATGAACAAGTGGATTAACAAGAAAAGAAATGATCAACACAAAGAACTATTACTCAGGGAGTGAATTAGTATTATGAAATAAATTTTTCTTTAAATGAGAATATTAAAGTATATTTCCAGGCCTGTTTGGATACTGTCATTAGTAAGTTTATTTACTGATACGGCAAGTGAAATGCTTTACCCAATTATGCCTATTTACCTCAAAACAATTGGATTTTCAATCGTATTAATTGGGGTTTTAGAAGGTTTTGCTGAAGCTTTGGCTGGTTTAAGCAAGGGTTATTTTGGTAAATTATCTGATAATTCAGGTAAACGCACTCCTTTTGTACAGCTAGGTTATGGGTTGAGTGCGATTTCAAAACCTATGATGGTGGTATTTATTTTCCCTCTTTGGATATTCTTCGCCAGAACCATTGATCGTTTTGGAAAAGGAATTCGAACTGGCGCTAGAGACGCTATTTTATCCGATGAAGCGACACCTGAAACCAAGGGAAAAATTTTTGGTTTTCATAGAGCTATGGATACTTTTGGGGCTGTTTTAGGACCAGCGATTGCATTACTATATTTATACTTTTATCCACACCAATATAAAACACTATTTTATATTGCATTTCTTCCGGGTTTACTTGCCGTTTTAGTTTCATTTTTGCTTAAAGACAAATCTAAAAACAAATCAATTGAGAAAAAAACCACTTCATTTTTCTCCTTTTTAAGTTATTGGAAATCAAGCCCACAAGAATATAAAAAAATAGTAATTGGATTATTGGCGTTTGCTGTATTTAATAGCTCTGATGTTTTTTTGCTTTTAAAAGCGAAACAAGCAGGTCTTGATGATACTTATGTAATCGGAATTTATATCTTTTATAATTTGGTTTATACTATTGTTGCTTTTCCAATAGGTATTTTAGCAGATAGAATTGGTTTGAAAAAAATATTCATATTTGGAATTTCTTTATTTGCAATAGTCTATTTCGGAATGGCTTTTAGTAATAACACCTATCTCATTGCGTTATTTTTCTTATTTTATGGCGTTTATGCTGCTGCAACTGAGGGAATATCAAAAGCATGGATTAGTAATATTTGCGATAAAAAAGATACCGCAACAGCTATAGGAACTTATTCTGCATTTCAAAGTATTTGTGCATTGCTTGCAAGTTCTTTAGCAGGATTAATTTGGTATGAATTTGGGGCTTCTGCAACATTTATTACAACTGCAATAGCAACAATTCTGGTTATTATTTACTTTTCTTTCTTTCTGAAAGATAAAATTATTAAAAATGACACACTTACATAAACTAGAAGATCGCGACGAGGACGGATGCTGTTCTCCAAAGAAAAAAATAACCTCTAAAAAGGCACATGCAAGTACTGGATGCTGTTCTTCGGATGATGATTCAGTAGATCATTCTGGACATGAACATGGAGATGATAATGACCACGATCATGAGAATTCAAGCGGAACTTTATTAGAGCTATTTTTGCCTTCTATTATCAGTTTTGCTTTATTAGTAGTAGCATTAGTATTTGATCATATATTTCCTCAATCTTGGTTTGATGGATGGATTCGAATAGTTTGGTATGTTGTCGCTTATATTCCTGTAGGTTTTCCAGTTTTGAAAGATGCTTTGCTGAGCATTAAGAAAGGAGACGTTTTTTCAGAATTTTTTCTGATGAGTATTGCTACTGTTGGTGCTTTTGGGATTGGTCAATATGCTGAGGGAGTTACAGTAATGTTGTTTTATGCTATTGGTGAACTATTTCAAATGATTGCTGTAAGAAAAGCCAAATCCAATATAAAATCATTATTAGATCAAAGACCTGATGTAGCAAATGTTTTAGAAGGTCAAAAAGTGATATCAAAAAAAGCATCTGAAGTTACAATTGGTGAAATTATAGAATTGAAAGTTGGTGAGAAATTAGCCCTTGATGGAAAATTACTTTCGGATCATGCTACTTTTAATACGGCAGCATTAACAGGAGAAAGTAAGCCGGATTCTAAGTCAAAAGGAGATACTATACTTGCCGGAATGATCAATCTCAATGCCATCACTCTTGTCGAAGTGACTACCGCATTTACAGATAGTAAGTTGTCGAAAATTCTGGAAATGGTTCAAGAAGCTACAGCCAAAAAAGCACCAACTGAATTATTTATTAGAAAATTTGCTAAAATATACACTCCTATAATTGTTTATCTCGCTATAGCTATTTGTTTGATTCCAATGCTATTTGTTGATGATTATGTATTTAAAGATTGGTTGTACAGAGCTTTGATTTTCTTGGTTATTTCTTGTCCGTGTGCCTTGGTTATTTCTATTCCGTTAGGATATTTTGGTGGAATTGGAGCAGCAAGTAAAAACGGAATTTTATTCAAAGGATCTACATTTCTTGATATTATGGCTTCGATTCAAGTGGTAGTAATGGACAAAACGGGAACTTTGACTAAAGGGGTTTTTAAAGTTCAAAAAGTAGTTGCTATCAATATTACCCAAGCCGATTTAGTTAAATATACAGCCGCTATCGAAGCAAAATCGACGCATCCTGTAGGTTCTGCAATTGTTGAATATGCTAATAATAGTGCCAATGATATTAGTGTAACTGAAGTAACCGAAGTTCCTGGTCTAGGATTAAAAGGACTAGTTGATGGAAAAGAAATTGCAGTAGGAAGTCCTAAATTGATGAAAAAGTTAAACATTGATTATGATGTAGAATTGGATACGATTCCATTTACTACAATTGTTGTAGCTCTCAATCAAAAATATGCGGGTCATTTTATAATAGCTGATGAAATAAAAGAAGATGCTAAAACAGCTATTGAAAGTTTACATAAAATAAAAATTAAAACAATATTACTTTCTGGAGACAATCAAGCAGTAGTTACGGCTGTAGCCAAAGAACTGAGCATTGATGAAGCTTTTGGGAATTTATTGCCTGAAAACAAAGTTGAAAAAGTGGAATCACTTTTAAAACAAAAATTTAAAGTTGCATTTGTAGGTGATGGTGTAAATGATGCTCCAGTAATCGCTTTGGCAGATGCTGGAATTGCAATGGGTGGCTTAGGGAGCGATGCCACTATAGAAACGGCAGATATTGTGATTCAAAATGATCAGCCAACAAAGATTTTTACAGCAATCAATATTGGACGAAAAACCAAACAAATCGTGTGGCAAAATATAACATTGGCTTTTTCAGTAAAATTAATCGTTTTAATTCTTGGTGCTGGCGGATTAGCTACCATGTGGGAAGCAGTTTTTGCTGATGTAGGTGTTGCATTATTAGCAATTTTGAATGCCGTAAGGATTCAGAGAATGAGGTTTTAAATTGTGCTATTTTTTTTAACTTAAATTTCCGTAAAACTCATCGCTATTTTACTAAATTCGTTTTAATTAAATTACATACATGAAAATTGCAATAGTTTGTTATCCCACCTTTGGAGGGAGTGGCGTTGTCGCTACAGAATTAGGCTTAGAGTTGGCTCGTCGTGGACATGAAATCCATTTTATAACTTATAACCAGCCAGTACGTTTAGCACTTTTGAGTCCAAATGTGCACTACCACGAAGTAAATGTCCCTGAATATCCATTGTTTCGTTACCAGCCTTATGAATTGGCTTTATCGAGCAAGTTGGTCGATATGGTTAAGCTATATAAAATTGAGTTGCTTCATGTACATTATGCAATTCCGCACGCTTATGCGGGTTATATGGCTAAACAAATGTTAAAAGATGAAGGTATTGATATTCCTATGATAACTACTTTGCATGGTACTGATATTACTTTGGTTGGCAATCACCCATTTTATAAGCCTGCAGTTACTTTTAGTATCAATAAATCAGATTTTGTGACTTCGGTTTCTCAAAGTTTGAAAGACGATACATTGAAATTATTCAATATAAAAAATGAAATAGAGGTTATTCCTAACTTTATTGAACTCAATAAAAATACAAATGACTCCAGTGTTCCTTGCCAACGTTCTGTTATGGCTAAGGAAAATGAGCGAATCATAACACACATTAGTAATTTTAGAAAAGTAAAGCGAATTCCCGATGTAATAAAGATTTTCTACAATATTCAAAAAGAGATTCCAGCTAAATTGATGATGGTAGGGGATGGCCCTGAGAAAGAAAAAGCTGAATATTTATGTCAAGAATTAGGTATAGAGGATAAGGTGATTTTTTTTGGTAACAGTAATGAAATTGATAAAATTTTATGCTTGACAGATTTATTTCTACTTCCATCTGAAACAGAAAGTTTTGGATTAGTTGCTCTTGAAGCTATGGCTTGTAAAGTTCCAGTTATCTCCAGTAATTCAGGAGGTTTTCCAGAAGTGAACTTTGACGGTATATCAGGTTATTTAAGTGATGTCGGAAACATAGAGGAGATGGCTCAAAATGCATTAAAAATACTAAAAGACGATGCCACTTTAGAAAAATTCAAAGAAAATGCATTTTCTGTTGCTGAAAAATTTGATATTAAAAGTATTTTGCCGCTTTATGAAGCGTTATACCAAAAAGCAATTAATAAATATTTATAAGTAAATCGCTTTTGCACAAGCTCCAATTGGCAACATAGCAATTAAAAAAATATAAAAATGAAAAAAATAATTCTATCATTATTTGCCATAACTTTAGCTTCTTGTAGTACGGCTACTGTAAAAAGTACTGATGCAAATAAGTTGTATGAAGTATTGACACAACAATCTTATGGTGGAGCCAGTATCCTTTTTTTTGAGATACTTTCTGAGCCCAACCAGATTAAAATGTTACAGAACGATGATACTTTAAAACATAAGATTACTGCTGCGGATATTCAGAATTCTAACTTTGTTATTTTGAATATGGGAGAAAAAACTACAGGAGGATATAGTATTGGCATTGAAAATGTAGTTGAAACGGATTCTAATGTAATTATAACCGTAAAACAAACTACTCCCGATTCAGGAAGTATGGTGACACAAGCTTTTACTGCACCTTATTGTGTTGTGAAAATAAATTCTAAAAAACCAATTATAATTAAATAAAAAAAAACAGGCTATTCAATGAATAGCCTGTTTTTAATAAAGTAATTACTGTTATTAGAATTGGTATCTTAAACCCAAAGCAATATCAGAACCATAATTATTTTTATAATATCCATTTCCACCAAATTCTGGTCTGAAATCTAAAGAGATCAATAAAGGAAAATCAAAATTGTATTCAATACCAATATCTCCAGCAGCAAATACGAAAGTCTCACTATAACGTTTGTCATTTTTGATGTCATAACTATAATTTCCTAAACCTCCACCTACACCAGCATACCAGTTGAAACCACCGTCAATATTCCAAACCCATTGGTATAAGGCAGCTAATTTAATAGCATTATCATCATATCCATTGTTGTCATAATTATTTCTGTTTCTCCAACCTAAATCTAATTCAAGTCTATTGTTTTTAGACAATCCTCTTTGGTAAGAAAGTTCTCCACCAAAACCATTATTGCCACCTAAACGTAAACCTAAAGCATTTTTAGAAATATCCTGTGCTTGTGCGGTAAATGCTAATCCGATTAACATAATTGCCGATAAAATAATCTTTTTCATAAATGTGTTTTTGTTGATGCAAATGTAGTGTTTAAGATTTGTTAATTTTTATACAATTTAGAATATAAGTTACATAATTACCATTTTTTTGCTTTACAATTATTCAGGTTTTTGTAATAAAAATAAAGGATAGTGTATAACAATCCTATTACTAAACTATTAATAATATTTTTTATTGTATGGTTACTAAAACAGTACTAAATATTACATGTTTAGTACATATTACAAGATTGCCAATCTAGCTTTATTTAGGTAGTAATCAAAAGATTATTTTTCTAATTTCAAGTTTCCAAGATAGTTTTTTGAGAAGCAAAATGTATCTTTTATTTCTAAAATATTTATAATTTATAGTTTGTTACTTGTTAATTAGAAAATCAAGTTAGATTTAAGAAAAAAAAGATTACAACAACAATTTATTTATGATAAATGTCAAAGGTTTCTTAAAACTTTAAACTTAAAAATTTTGAACTTTAAACTAAAATGGTACTTTTGTTCAAAACAAATTATAATGGCAGGTAATAGCTACGGAACACTATTTAGAATAACTACATTTGGAGAATCTCACGGTGAAGCTTTAGGCGGAATAATTGATGGTTGTCCTCCAGGAATAACAATAGATTTAGAAGCAATTCAATTCGAAATGTCTCGTAGAAAGCCAGGTCAATCTGCTATAGTTACCCAGCGCAAAGAACCGGATGATGTTCAATTTCTATCAGGAATATTTGAAGGTAAAACTACAGGTACACCAATAGGTTTTATTATTCCAAATACCAATCAAAAATCAGATGATTATTCGCACATAAAAGATAATTACAGACCAAGTCATGCTGATTACGTCTATGAAAAAAAGTATGGAGTACGTGATTATCGCGGAGGAGGACGCAGTTCTGCCCGTGAAACTGCTAGTAGAGTGGTTGCAGGAGCTATAGCTAAACAAATGCTACCTGAAATAAAAATTAACGCTTACGTTTCTTCTGTTGGACCCATTTTTTTAGAAAAACCATACCAAGACTTAGACTTTTCAAAAACTGAAAATAACCCTGTTCGCTGTCCTGATGAAGAAATGGCAATAGTTATGGAAGACTATATCCGCGACATTAGAAAACAAGGTGATACTGTAGGAGGAACCGTAACTTGTGTAATTCAAAATGTGCCAATTGGATTAGGTGAACCCGTTTTTGATAAACTTCATGCCGAACTTGGTAAAGCAATGCTCTCTATAAACGCTGTAAAAGGATTCGAATACGGAAGTGGTTTTTGTGGTGCTAAAATGAAAGGAAGCGAACACAATGATTTATACAATAGTGATGGGACTACTAGAACTAATCTTTCTGGAGGCATTCAAGGAGGTATCAGTAACGGAATGGATATTTATTTTCGTGTAGCTTTTAAGCCTGTAGCAACTATTATGCAAAAGCAGGAATCGTTAGATAATTCAGGAAATATCACAGAAATGACGGGAAAAGGTCGTCATGATCCTTGTGTTGTTCCTCGTGCTGTGCCAATAGTAGAAGCTATGGCTGCCATAGTATTAGCTGATTTTCATTTGATAAACAAAACATATTAATACTAATTTTTAGCATTTTCCTATTTTTCAATGATCTTTACTTCTTTTACATTAACTGAGTAAATATATTTCAATCAGGCTAAATCTAAAATCTAAAACCTAATTTAATGAATACTATTACAACTAAAAACCCGTCTTTTTTTAAAGGCTTAACAGGGCAAATATTAATTGCTATGGTTTTGGGTGCTATTTTAGGCATTATCATACATAATTATATCTCTCCTGAAGATGCTCAAGCCTTTAGTAAAAAGATAAAAATCTTAGCAACTATTTTTATTAGATTAGTGCAAATGATTATTTCTCCATTAGTTTTTACAACATTGGTGGTAGGAATTGCTAAACTTGGAGATATTAAAGCCGT
>CBDUEE010000144.1:0-7523 GCA_965366105.1 uncultured Flavobacterium sp.
AGCAGTTTGCGGTATTCAACTATTTTTTTCATAAATAAGGTAACTACTTGTCTTTTACTATAAAATCAATATAATTTGATTTCAAAATCGACAAATTTTTTGCAAAGGTACACTTTTTTTTATTTTATTGGTTTATGACCAATGAATTTTAAGAAAAAAGTATATTAATGGTGTAAATCAGTATAAAAACTGAAAAGCCAAAATAAGAACTATTGTTGTGGTTTGTTATTTGCCTTATCGAAGTTTTTTGACTTTTTTGGATATTTATTATAACTAATGTCGCTCGGATTTTCTATAATTGATTTTATTGTAATCCACTCACCAACAGCATATTTTGTCGCCATTCTATAATCTAAAAGATATTCACCACAAAAAAAGTTATTGTTTTCATCTTTTTCCATAATTCCGGTGTAAACCCCTTTCTGTAACATTCTTTCTTCAGATGCTTTAGTCATAATTAGTTTGTTTTAAAAAATTCTTGGTGGCAAAGTTAATCAAATATTGTTTGTCTTGTTACGATTTGAGCTTTCTGATTACCTTTGTATTATGGAAAAAAATTTTAGACCAAACCCTAATTCATTCAAAAATACTTTTTGTGTATTTAATGAAATGCCTCTTGAAGCTATAAATACATTAAAAATCCAGTACGATAGTAAATCGGGAAGTAAATATTATTATACTAAATCGGGAATGTATCGGTTGTCTAATCACTGGGGACGATTAGCTAATAGTAAATGGAGATTAGAACCTTTAGAACCAGAAACTAATTCTAAAATAAAATTAGGTTATGCAGCCTGGAATGATTTTTATCCAGATAATGCATTGGAAGAACTCTATTATTTAGAGGTAAATTACTCCAAGAAAGTAGTTAATTATCAGCATAAAAATAATCCAAATTATGTTAATAAAGAGATACTAAGATCTAGTTTTGAAACTACTAAACGCATCAAGCAAGTACGAAATTTACTGAATTTAACTTCCTGGTTCAAGTATTTTGATTCTGATGATATTGATCTGATGAGAGAAAAAATCATTACAGAATTAATCTTTACTAATAAAACTTTGGATGAAATTAAAAAAGAGATTATTTTAGAATACTAATTTCAGCATTAATCACTAGAAGCAATTAATAATAAATCATTTATTGTAACAGGCTTAGATAAATATCCCAGAATATTTGCATAAGATTTTGATTTGTTTTTGTCTTCAACTGCAATTGAAGAACTTACAATATAAACATCAATCTCTTTTACAAATTTAGGTTTTAATAATCCCAATTCATCCATAAATTCCCAACCATCCATAATTGGCATATTAATATCCAATAGAATTATGTCGGGCATTTCATTGTTAGTCTCCAACGCGTTATATAAATTATCAATAGCATCTTTCCCGTTTTTGTAAGAAAAAATTCCAGTAAACATCTCTGATTTTTGGATTATTTTATTGATGATGATTTGATAAATTACATCATCATCGATTACCCAGATTATTTTTTTAGTCATAGAATATAAATTTTAAATGTAGTTCCAACATTTAGTTCGCTTTCCACTGTAATATTTCCACCCATGGCGTCAATTTGGTTCTTAGTGATAAACAATCCGATTCCTTTTGAATCAGAATTGTTTGTAAAGGTTTTATACATTCCAAAAACTTTATCAGCATTTCTAACTAGATCAATTCCAATTCCATTATCAGAAATTTGAAGAACTTTTATATTATTTTCTATCACTAAAGTAATTCTAATTATCGGTTTCCTGGAAGGATCTCTGTATCGAACTGAATTTGAAATAACATTATATAATATACTTTCCAAATATGCTGGATTGTAATTAATCATGGTATCTTTTGGTATTTCATTAAAAATTGTCACTTCATTCGATGAGATTTGTTCACAAAGTGAATTTATAGCCATATTTATAAAGTGTTCTAAGTCTAAAGATTCTGATGCTAAACTAATATTTGTTCTAATATTTATAACTTCGTTTAAATGTAGCATGGTTTCATTGAGCGAACAGGAAACCGTTTTTAGTAATTGTATCATCTGATCTATTTCTTGTTTAGATTGTGAAGATTCAATTAATGAAATGATAGAGGTAATATTACTGGTATGTGATCTTAAATTATGAGAAATAATATAGGAGAAATTCAGTAACCTTTTATTTTGTCTGGAGACCAATTCAAAAGAATCATTTAACTCTTTTTCAGCTTCTTTTGTTCTCGATATATCAATCATTATACCGCGTAAACTTATAGGTTTACCATTTTCTAAAACTACATTTACAATATCTCTAAGCCATACGATCGAACCATCTTTGGCAATCATTCGGTATTCAAAATCATGGTTTAAACTTCCTTCTGTTTGTTGTTTACAATATTTTTGAACCCAATCTTTGTCATCTGAATGAATATGATTTTGCCAAAATGAAGGCTCTGCTAGCCATTCTTCGGGCGTATATCCTAATATACTTTTTACTTTTTGGCTTATAAAATTAAAACTAAAATTTACCACATCGCATTCCCAAACAATTCCATCAATAGTATTGATTAATGATTCGACTTTTTGTTGTGTGTGTAAAATAATATTTGCAGAGGATTTTTGAATCGTTATATCTTCTGTAGAAAGAATTATTCGTGCTAATGAATCCTCATAACCACGAATCACACTCCATCTTAAACTTATATCACGATATTCTCCTTCAAAAGTTCGTAATTTAGTATCGACTACAAATTGTTTTTCTTCTTGTGTTATGGCAATTAGCAATTTTGTAAAATCATTAATAGAGTTTTCATCTATAATTTTATCTAGATTTGAAGTTAGCTGTTGTTTTGTTTTAATTTTAAGAAGGTTAAAACACATTCTATTTATATCAATAATTTTTATTAAAAAAATACAATTAAAAACCTCATTAGGATTTGATTTAAAGAAAAGAGAAACTTTTTTTGGATTTTTATTAATAAGATCCAATTTTAGTAGATGTTTTTTTACTTCAGAGAAATCTTCTTCCCATAAAGGAATAGGATAATCTTCAAATAGGCTTTTGAAACGAATTTCACTTTTTTTAATTAAATTTTCAGCTTCTTTTTTTATTGTAATGTCTTCAACAATAGCGATATGATTGGTTACTAATTTGTTTTTTTTGAATAGTGGAGATGCAGTAATATGTACCCAAACAATAGTACCTGTTTTTGTAACATATCGTTTTTCTTTAAAGTAATTTTGGATTTTTCCTTCTCGGAGTTGCTTAAGGCGTACTAAATCTTCATCTAAATCATCAGGATGGGTTATAGTTTGAAAATTTAATTCTTTCATTTCTTGTTGTGAATAACCTAGTAATTGACAATATTGATTGTTGATTTCAATAAATTTGCCTGTTAATGAGTCTATATGAGCAATTCCAAGAGGTGCTTGCGCAAAAATGGCCTCAAATTTTATTTCAGAATTCAATAGTTTACCAGCTTGGATATTTACTAATGATTGTAATTCTTGTGGCCTTCTTAGAAGGCTAAATATTAAAATACCAAAAAGAGCTGCTAGAATAATCCCAACAATTCCAGGTATTAAAATTTGATAATCGAGATAACTTTGTTTTTTTGAAATAATATATAATCTCCAATCACCGTCAGGAATTCTAGTCGAAATGCTGTAATATTCTGAAAGATTAGTAATAATAGGCAAATAAAAAGTCTCTTTTTGTTCTGAAATATTATATTTAGAAAACTGGAAATAATATTTTGAATTATCTACATTATCAATGCCAGATGATTTTAATAATGTTTCTAAGTGAAGGATAACGGCTGAAAATCCCCAAAATTTATTATTCTGGAAAATAGGAAGCCTTCCTACAATTCCCATACCGCCTTGCTTTAATTTTATAGGACCAGCAAAATACATTTTTTGAGTGGATATAGATTTTAAAGCTGCCTTTTTAAGATAAGGATCGGTCAAAATGTTTATGTTCATTGCTTCTTCATTGCCTTTTCTCGGATAAATATATTTTATAATTCCTTTAGGGACTAGTTGAACTGCGTTTATATTGGCATTTGAGGCAATCAGTGTCTTGGCTATACTATCAAAATTTTTAGGAATATTTTTATCATCAATAGTTAGTGCTAATGTGAGTGTTGTAGTGTAACAATTCTTTAAGGATTGATCGATGTTTTGGCTTATCACATGGAGAATTGTGTACATTTCATGTTGGTCATCCTCTTTGTTAAGTTTATATTGCTGAAAAACAATAAAACCAACAACATAGCTAAGAAATAGAAACGTAATAATTCCGGTTGTTTTTGGTCTATCAAAAAACCATTTAATGAATTTATGTTGTTTTTTTTCGTAGTCCATTTATTATAGATATGTTTAGGGAACTTCAACATTTAAAAAAATAAATATAAAAAAAAAATATTAAAATAAATAATGATTTAGTTAGTATCTAATAGATTACATTTTTTTCTTCTAAAGAGTCATTAATAATAGTCTTTTTTTTAACAATTTTTTTACATATAAAATTAGTGTTTAGGACTCCATTTCTTTGCTCAATATAAAATTTTAATTTTTATAAATTTAAACTAACATTAGAAGACTGTGTGTGAAAATTTAATATTTTCTAAATAAAAAGAAATTAAATTTAATAAATAAACCGAACTTTGCGGACGCTTTTGAATTGGATAATTGATTAAGATAAATGTATAGCACAAGAACATGGGTAGAAATAACGAAAGAAATATAAAAAAGCATAACGATAAATTGCATAAAGCGCAAGATAAAGTAAAGCAAGCGGAAATAGTTCGTAAAGAAAAATTAAAACAAATTACTAAGAAGTTCAATGAAAATAATACTTCTGAGAATAATTAAAAGTACACAGCATGGAAAAAAATAAATTTAGCGAAATAAAAAACGGTGTTCAAGAGATCATTGATTTTATCGCTATAAAAAATGCCAAAGAAGCAGGAAACAAATTAGTTGAAGTAAGCGAAGAATTAGATGAATTACTAGATTTTTCCGAAGAAGATGAAGACCTATTGGAAATCAGTCGGTATCAAGTATTGCTAAATCAATTGCATCAAAAAATTGTTGGGTTAAATGGGCAGCCAACATAATCTGTTTAAAAGTTATTTATATAAAAGATGACTCCAATTAAATGTTATTGCGGTTCTTTAAAAAATTTTGAAGACTGCTGTGATCCAATTATCAAAGGGCTTCTAAAAGCTACCACCGCAGAAGCTTTGATGCGTTCTAGATATACCGCTTATGCTACATATGAAGTAGATTATTTGCTAGCATCGACCCATATTTCCCAGAGGAAGTACTATACTAAATCAGAAATTCTAAATTGGGCAACTAGTAATCAGTGGCTACAATTAGAAATTATTAGTACCACAAATACTAGTGTAGAGTTCAAAGCTTATTTTTTGGATAATAAACTTGAAAAACAAATTCATCACGAACTTTCTACTTTTGTATTCGAAAATGGAAGTTGGTTTTATGTTGATGGAAAATTCTTTTGATAGAGATAACAGTAAAAATTTTTTATAGCGAAAGAGACAAAATTATAATTTGTTCCTTTATTAAATCAATGAGAATTACATTACAACCTCATCTTTAACTTTGAAAGTACTTCTAAAATTAGTTGTTGAACAACATTAATGACTGCTTTGATTTCTCCTAAAATCGATATTGAAATTATTTATAATAGATAACTAATATTTTTTTTCTAATGTAATTTCTCTCATCACATTAAGGGTTTAATTATCTGTAGATTAGTGCTTTATGAGTTAAAATATTTTATACTTATAAAATATTATTATTAATTGTTGAATAATAAATACAAATGGCACTAATTGGACATTCCTGACATTTTGGTTTTGGCCTACAAATTTCTCTCCCAAGAAAAGAAATAGCCATTCCAATTTCGCCCCAAATTCCTTTTGGGAGAAGTTGCATCAATTGTTTTTCTACTTTGTTGCCCTCTTTAGTTTCTGGAATTAATCCAATTCTGGGAGCCACTCGAATGACATGTAAATCGGCAATAATTCCTACTGCAGGCATTTTAGCTTCTCGCAAAATAACATTGGCTGATTTCCTTCCAATGCCTTTTAAAGCACTCAAACCATCCATTGATAAAGGAATTTTAGCGTCATTTTCAATGTCTTTTGCTATTTCTAATAGCCAATTGGATTTGGTGCTAAAATTTTTAACTTTCGAAGTATAGGAAACAAAACCAGCTGCATTCGCAGCAGCAAGACTTTCTATATTAGGATAAGCTTCAAATAGATTAGGGGCAATAGTATTGATATTTGCATCTGAATCTTGAGCAGATAAAACGACCATTACTAGTAATTGATATAAATTATGATACTCTAATGGATGTTTTCTATGTTTATATTTTTTTAGAATCGGTTCTAATTTTTCTGCCCAATCAATTGAGTTTTCGAACAAATTCATGATTATTCCTCTTTAAAATCTACGGATAAAGAGTTTACACAATAGCGTTGCCCCGTTTTAGTAGGTCCATCTTCAAATACATGACCTAAATGACTTCCACAATTGGCACATAAAATTTCGGTGCGCTTCATTCCATGAGTCACATCTGAGATATACTGCACTTTTCCTGGAATTGATTCGTCAAATGAAGGCCAACCGCAATGAGCATCAAACTTAGTATTGCTTTCAAATAAGGCTTCTCCACAAGCTCCACAACTATAAATTCCTTTTTCGAAATTAAGATTATATTTACCCGTATGTGGATATTCAGTTCCTTTTTGGCGAAGGATTCTATAGCGATCTTCTCCTAGTTCAGCTTTCCATTGCTCTTCTGATTTTTCTATTGGATATTTCATATTTTTAATTTTATAATTAAATGATGTATGATTGCTGTTAAAAAGCGAATCAAGTATTAATGACTTTAAATTAGATAGTAATTTTATTGACTTAAGAATTCAATTATTTTTTCGATTACAGCTGTATTCCCTAGAATTTTGCGGTGCCCTAATCCTTCGGTTAGCATTAGTTCTCCATTTTTTAAGTGTTTGTGAATATGGATTCCTGCTTTTACTGGAACTTCAGGGTCGTTATAATCATGTATTACTAATACTGGAATTTCAGTTTGTGCTGCTGCTAAATAAGCAGAATAACTATTCATTTCTTCGCCATATTTTTTTTCGAAATGTAATCTTAGAAGAGTACTTATGTTTGGTTTTAGTTCTAATTTAGACACAAAATCGTCCATTATATCTTCTACTATATCTCCACTTCCAATAACTATCGCACGATCTACTTTAAGACCTTTTTTTATAGCATTTAGAACTGACATTCCACCTAATGAATGTCCTATTGCAGCTTCAAATGGTCCAAATTGCTTATTAATTTCTAAAATTGTAGCAATAAAATCGACCATTATTGTTTTTTTTCCTGGAGATTTCCCATGAGCTGGTGCATCAAAACTTACAATAGAATAACCCGCTTTCAGTAATTCATCAGCTATTTTGAATAATTGTGTTCCACGTCCTGACCAGCCATGTAC
>CBDUEE010000145.1:0-7478 GCA_965366105.1 uncultured Flavobacterium sp.
TGATCCACTACATCCGCAATATGAATATTGGTGATTTTTTGTTTAAAAAAAAACGTTTCAAATTTGTATGCTTAAAATAAAAAATACGGCCCCCAAAGCTTAACAAACAATTTAAAACAGCTAAATGCACCACAAAACAAACAAATGGCTCTTTGTCAACCTGCTAATTATCACTTTCAGCCTCCTAACGAGTTGCGACAGCGAAACCAATTACGCCACCTACGTTCCTAATTATCAATCTAGTATTGATGCAGCAAATTTGCCTGCAGCAAATCGCCCGATGACTATGTTTGAAGACTCAGAAAGTCCGTCAAAAATGTACAACAAGAAAGACAGATGGTTTAGAGTAAATCAGCCTCTACAAATACTTCAAAAAGGAAAAGATTCTGTTCAAATATCGCTTTATTCGCCAGTAGGTTTAACTGATGTAAAAATCTACGCCAAATTACCCAATTATGACAAGCGATTTGTAATCTATCATTTTACCCAAATTCCAGCTTTTCATCGTTCTTTTCATCAAATTCCTTTAGTTTCTGGAAAAAATGATTATTTATTAGAAACAGGAAATACTGTTACTATTGATCAGATTAATGGATTTTCCTCTGGTGCAATCGAATTTTCAGTAGAATCAAGTGATCCTTTATTTGCTAAATTCAAAAAAATAAAATCATCACATTTAGTACAATTTAATGATCAATACCATATAAATGAATTAGGGAAGTATTTACCTATGAATCCTGTATTAGCAAAGGAAGCAATTACTATGATTATTAATTATTCATATGCTTTAAGTCATCCCATATACTACGACACTTTTATAAATTTTGATAAATACAAACAAGAACAAGCAGATT
Organism: uncultured Flavobacterium sp.; assembly: GCA_965366105.1. GTDB lineage: Bacteria > Bacteroidota > Bacteroidia > Flavobacteriales > Flavobacteriaceae > Flavobacterium. Next base: position 855 of record CBDUEE010000145.1, read on the forward strand.
TAGCAGGAAAACCTATTAATGGCGCAAAAGATTGGCATGGAAATGCTGATGATTTGAATGGAAATTACGATTATTTATCAAAGGCCGAAATAGAACAAATTTACTGGAATTATCTCGATACCAGAAACCTCGACATGGCAATGGTAGGAGGAGGTTCTGCTTGGGGCGGAGGTGCTTTAGCATCACAATGGGAATCTGGGTACATTACTGGACATTGGACAGGAGAAATGTCGGTATGGTCACATGAATATTCCCATCACATCGGTTTCAGTCACACCAGTAATCTAGCCAATAGCGGAGAAGGCGGTGGCCAGCAAGAAATGCTAACCCAGTTTTACAAATACTTAATTCACATTAACGACTTGCCTTTCACAGATCCAGAAATATTAAAAAGTTATACTAAAAAACAGTATTTAGGTGAAATTTACAAAAAGCCTATTTTTAAAATTGATGCTAAAAATCCATTTTTATTAAAATATAAAGGAACCGGAAAATGGAATTAAAAATTACAAATAAAATGAATAAAATAGCTCTTTTTATATTCTTACTTTGCGTATTTACCAATTGTAGCAAAGATTCTTTAGAAACAAATACACCAACAAACTATAATTACTTTTATCCTAGCGATGATGTAACAATCACTGCAGCTCAAATTGGAGACGGGACAAAGAAACTAGATCCCAGAGCAATAGCCGTGGCAAAAGATAAATTATACATTTGTAACGGCGATGTATTGGAAATATTCAATGCTCTGACATTAAACCACATAAAAACAATTACAAACTACACCAAAGGAAATACGACAATTCCGTTTACAAAACTTTCTTCAATATCTATTGATAGTGGTAAAATCTATCTAGGTAGTATTGATTCAAGAGTTTTTGTAATTGATGAAAGTACAAATATTGGAATCAATACTATAGGAAATGGACAGTGGTGGAATACTTTTGTCCATGTCTTTGGAGTTGTTGTAAAAGACGGATTAGTATTTGTTAAAGAAAAAGAAACAACTATTAAAGTTTTTGAAACATCACAAATAACAGAAACTAGCAATTGGAATTTAAGCCCAATCGCCAAACTAAATACCACACAAGGATTTGACGAAATTTACTCTATGGATGTGATTTCTGGTGATCTAGTTGTGGCTGGAAGAAATGCGAAAGGATTCCTATATTACAATATCGCAGCTTTGCGTGCCAATGCTGCTAGCTCAATTACAACTCCAATAACACCTACAAAAATCGCGCTTACTAACAGTAAACCCTTAGCAATAACTTTTGGTACTGAATGGGCAATTGCTTCGGAAAACGTTGAAAATTTAAATTTTCTACGGCTGTATCCTAAAGATGAATTCCTCAATAAAATGTATAATCCAAGAGTAAATGCTTCTGATATTATGGGCAGCAATACTTTTGGTACTATTGTCAGTATTGCTGAATATAATGATCGTATTTTCTTAGCAGACAATACAAATCAAAAAATTAGAATTATCAAAATTCATAAAGCAACAATTGCAGAACAAAAATAAAACTAATCTGCTTACCTATCAGAATTAGTTTTACATATAAAATACTTTTAAAAATACAGATTTAGTCAGATTTACGATCGACTTAGTCTGTATTTTTTTTGTAATTTTTACAACAAAAACCTTTTGTATTAAACTTTATACTTAAAAACAAAAACTTTATCTTTGCTCTCTTAAAAATTAGAACACAATGGCCTTATCCGAACAAGAAATCATCCGAAGAGAAAAACTTCAATCTTTACGCAACTTAGGAATCAATCCTTATCCTGCCAATCTTTTTCCTGTAAATCACACTTCGAAACAGATAAAGGAATCTTTTGAAGAAGGCAAAAAGGTAATTGTTGCTGGACGTTTAATGAGCGTGAGAGATCAAGGAAAAGCTTGTTTTGCTGAGTTACAAGATAGTGAAGGACGTATTCAATTATACGTAAATCGTGATGTTTTGTGTCCAGAAGAGGACAAAACGCTATACAATCAGGTATTCAAAAAATTAACTGATTTAGGTGATTTTATTGGTATTGAAGGTGAATTGTTTACCACTAAAGTGGGTGCTCAATGCATTCGTGTGGATGAATTTACTTTTTTGAGTAAAACATTGCGTCCGTTGCCTTTGCCGAAAGTGGATGAGGATGGAAAAGTACACGATGCTTTTAACGATGCTGAATTGCGTTATAGAATGCGTTATGTAGATTTGACTGTAAATGAGCATGTAAAAGCTACTTTTATCAAGCGTACCAAATTATTTAATGCGATGCGTACCTTTTTTAACAACGCTGGATACCTTGAGGTAGAAACACCTATTTTGCAAGCTATTCCTGGCGGAGCTGCAGCACGTCCGTTTATCACACACCACAATTCGCTTGACATTCCGTTATACATGCGTATTGCAAATGAATTGTATTTAAAAAGATTAATTGTAGGTGGTTTTGAAGGAGTTTATGAGTTTTCTAAAAATTTCCGTAATGAAGGAATGGATAGAACACATAATCCTGAATTTACTGCTATGGAAATATATGTAGCTTATAAAGACTACAACTGGATGATGGAATTTGCCGAAGAGCTATTAGAATATTGCGCTGTAGCTGTAAATGGGACTTCGGAAGTTTCTTTTGGCGAACACCAAATAAGCTTCAAAGCACCTTACGCTCGTGTGACGATGACAGATTCTATCAAACATTTTACTGGTTTTGATATTTCTGGAAAAAGCGAAACAGAACTTTTTGATGCTGCAAGAGGCATGGGAATTGACGTAGATGCTACTATGGGGAAAGGAAAATTGATTGATGAGATTTTTGGTGCTAAATGCGAAGGAAACTACATTCAACCAACCTTTATTACTGATTATCCAAAGGAAATGTCACCATTGTGTAAAGAACACAGAGACAATCCTGAGTTGACGGAACGCTTTGAATTGATGATTTGTGGTAAAGAAGTGGCGAATGCTTATTCTGAATTGAATGACCCAATTGACCAAAGAGAACGTTTTGAAGACCAAATGCGATTGGCAGAAAAAGGAGATGATGAAGCTAACGGAATTATCGATGAAGATTTCCTTAGAGCATTAGAATACGGAATGCCACCTACCTCTGGAATGGGAATAGGAATGGATCGTTTGATCATGTATCTGACCAATAATGCTTCGATTCAAGAAGTATTGTTATTTCCGCAAATGAGAGCTGAGAAAAAACAAGTGCAATTAGAGCAAGATGAGAAATTAATTGTTTCTATCTTACAAGCTAATGCGAATGTTATGGAATTTGGTGCATTAAAAACCAAATCAGAATTGAGTGGTAAAAAATGGGATAAAGCCATGAAGAACTTAGCTGCTCTCGGAATGACAGAAGTTATCGTTGATAATGATGTAAAATCCTGTCGACTAAAAGAATAATCAATCACAAATAATAGAAAAAGGAACTCAATTGAGTTCCTTTTTTGTTGCTATAAAAAATATTTAATACTTAAATTTCTTTCACTATACTAAGACTAATTCAGGAATTTCAATCTTAGTCAATTCTAATTTATAAGAATCAAACTGGTTCAAAATCTCCTTTTTCGTTTTTTCGAAAAAAGAATTGTTGGAGAATAAATCTTCATAATACCCAATACCAATCATCAGATTATTTTTAAAGGCATGCCATTTTTTTATTTGACCTGCCGTTATTTCATCAGAAACACATTCGATTTCATTTTTCAAATAATCCAAATACATTTTTAATTCTTTGACATAAAGATTTGGGCGATTTTCAGCTTTCATTACCGAGGCTTTTCCATAAATATGTTTCACCATTTCAGATAGTGAAACTTCATGGTCAAAATAAGCCATATTTGGTCCAGGACAAATAATAACACCTTGCGCCTGACCTTTAATTTTGATATCATTTTCAAGATAAGAAGCATTTGCTAAACCTACACAAAGACAAGCTTTTTCCGTAATACTATTTTTCTTTTTCTGAAAAATTTCTGGAGACAAAGCCTCTTTTTGAAGTTCTAATTCATCAAGTTTTAAATCTTGATATTTTTTAGAAGCAGAACAAGTTCCTTTAGCATCGTATTCTTTACTTAATGCCAAAAATCGTTTTGGGCAAGAGCTTCCTGCCTTATTATCATCAATTCGTTTTTGCTTAAAGACTTCATTTGTAGTTCCACGTAAAGTATTAAAGGGAATTCCCAACGGTGAAATATGACTCAAATACAAATCTTCTTCTTTGGCTCCAGCCAACAATGCTCTGGTCTGTTTATCAACTGATGTTGCCTCAGGAACCAATAAAAATGGAGAACCCCAACCTACTGAATCAACATTATAATGCGCTAAAAGAAAATCATGTTCTTCAGCAGTTCCTACACCACCTTGTACCGTAATTTTTAGATCCAAGTGTTGTTGTGGTACATGCAATTCTTTTTGACTCAAAGCCTTTACCATTAATTCATGAGCTGATTGAATTAGCTGTTCTTTCTTTTGTTTGAATTCTTCTAAAATAGGTCCTAACAAATGACCTTCTGTAGCAAAAGCATGTCCACCACAATTAAGTCCAGATTCTATTCTATACTCAGAAACCCAAAGTCCTTTTTTAGCTAAAAAATTTCCTTGAATCATTGCCGAACGAAAATCGCTTACTTTTAGTGTAATTTTCTTCTTCAACTTATTATTCAAATCGGGGAAAAAAGCATTGAAATTTTCAAAATAACTGTATAATCTTGGGTTCATTCCAGCAGATAGCACTACTGAAGATTCCAAAGTACTATTAACAAAACCACGAAGAGCCGCATGAGCATCATTGAACTCAATGGGCAATTGTTCGTCATTAATAAAATTATCCTTGTCTAATTTAGTCATAATATTCACATCAATATCTCCCGGATAAAGATGCTCTTCTAGATAATTTTTGACAGAATCCTTGAATGCCAAACCTTCCTCCATGAAGTTTTGTAATCCTTCTTTAATACCTGATTTATCGGATAACATGGCAATATAATTTTCTAAAGCCGATTTACTTTCAGACAACTCTGTTTTAAAGTTTTCGAATTTTTCTTTTACAATTTTATCAACCAAGTTTAAGTACGAAGTAATACGCTCTGCGCGATAATCATGTATTTTTTGAGTAATTTCTTGATAAGGAAGATCAAACTTTTCGCTGTAAAAAGCGTTCATTTTTTCGATAAGTTCATCATCCATAATCGAAATTACTGATGATATGCCATACTTCGCCACTCGTATTGGACTATCAATTGTATAGGCAAGTCCCATAACCGGAATATGAAAGGTATGCAGTGGTTTATGTGTTGTCATATAAGATAATTTAATAAATAGATCACAAAATACGAGAAAGAAAACCGAAAAAAAACTGATAAATATCATACTGCATTGTTCTTTATAGAAATACCTTAGCCCTTTTTTAAGTTTAATTATAGGTTCTTCTTAAATTCAAAAAATTTTTCATATCCTTTTATTACTATTATTCTGATTTTTTAGCTTAACTTTATGCAAATCAATTGACTATAAACTATAAAAATTGTAATGAAAACATAAATAATCCTTTCCTAATTTCGAATTAATTATGCAAATAGACTTAGATTTACTTTTTTCTTGGGGTGCTGTTGCAAAAAAATATAAAAAAAACGAAGTAGTTTTTGATGAAGACGAAGATGCTCATTTTTATTATCAAATTATCGATGGAACTGTGAGAATGTATAATTCAAATGATGAAGGAAAAGAATTTACTCAAGGTCTTTTTTGTAAAGGTGAAAGTTTTGGAGAACCTCCTTTATTTATTGACCTATTATATCCTTCTAAAGCAGTTTGCATTCAAGATTGTACTATTATAAAACTGTCAAAGGACAAATTTTTGAAAATTCTTGATGAGTATCCAGTAATCTTAAAATCATTTCTAATTTTACTTGCCAACAAAGCACATTCAAAATCCAACACTTCAAAAGAAATTATTAACCAGAAACCAGAATTCAGGATTCTTGCCTTTATGAACAAACATAAAAGAAAATCAGAAAATTGCAATACTGATAAAGCACTTATTCCTTATACACGTCAGGAAATTGCAAATTTCACTGGTTTGAGAGTCGAAACGGTTATTCGTGTGTTTTCTAAATTGAATGATTGCAAAAAAATTGAAATCATAAATCATAAAATATATTTTTAAAAATGAATATAGAAAGGATATTTCTACATTGTTTTTAGAATTAAGCAAGACTTATAAAATTAAACTTCTTTCGGGAGATAATGACGGAGAGCGAGAAACTTTGGAGAAAATCTTACCTGCGAATACTGAAATGGTCTTCAATCAGAAACCAGAACAGAAACTAGCATTCATCAGAAGTTTGCAAGATAAAGGACATAATGTAATGATGGTTGGGGACGGTCTTAATGATGCAGGTGCTTTAGCGCAAAGTGATGTTGGAATCGCCGTGTCTGAAAACGTTAATATTTTTTCACCAGCCTGTGATGCGATTTTAGATGCCGAAAACTTTGGAAAATTGTCCAATTATTTAAAATTATCAAAGAAAGCCATCAAGGTTATTAAGATGAGCTTTATACTATCTATATTGTACAATATAGTAGGATTGAGCTTTGCAGTAACAGGACATTT
>CBDUEE010000146.1:0-7328 GCA_965366105.1 uncultured Flavobacterium sp.
ATATTTGAAGCGATAACAATTCCATTTTTAAAATTCTTTATCGAAATAGTAACAATCACTTTTTTTATTTTACTTTTTGGAGAAGTGTTACCCAAAGTTTACGCTAGTAGAAAAAGTACAAAGTTTGCTAAGCTTGCCGCCTACCCAATTATTTTTCTTGATAAATTACTTTCGCCAATAAGTTTGCCAATGCGAGCAATCACAATTTATTTGCATAACAAATTAGGGAAACAAAAGACGAATTTTTCTGTCGATCAGTTATCACAAGCGCTAGAACTTACAGCATCTGATGAAACATCTACCGAAGAACAAAAAATTTTAGAAGGCATTGTAAGCTTTGGAAATACCGATACCAGGCAAGTAATGAGTCCTAGGATCGATATTTTTGCATTAGAAATAACAGAATCCTTTGCCGAAATTTGTCCTAAAATTATTGAAAAAGGATTCTCTAGGATTCCTGTTTACAGAGACAATATAGACCAAATAGAAGGTGTTCTATATGTCAAAGATTTGCTTCCACATATTAATAGTAACGAATACGATTGGAAATCATTACTAAGAGAGCCTTTTTTTGTTCCTGAAAATAAAAAACTAGATAACTTATTAAAAGATTTCCAAAGCATGAAAAGTCATCTCGCCATCGTTGTGGATGAATATGGAGGAACCTCAGGACTTGTTTCACTTGAAGATGTGATTGAAGAAATTGTAGGTGACATTAGTGATGAATTTGATGACGAACATATTAATTTTTCTAAAATTGATGATAAAAATTACCTTTTTGAAGGTAAAATAAATCTCAAGGATTTTTACAGAATTATTGATGTTGACGAAGAATTATTCGAAAATAGAAAAGGAGAAGCAGAAACTCTAGCAGGATTTATTCTTGAAATTTTAGGTAATTTTCCAAAAAAAAATCAAAAAATTTCATTTGAAAATTGCCTATTTACAATAGAAACAGTTGATCAAAAAAGAGTGAAACAAATAAAAGTAACTATCGTATAAATCCCTTTAATAAGATTTCACATAGAAAAAAAATGAAAATAACAAAAACAACAATCGCTTTTTCGATGCTAATCATAATTTCATTATTGACTTTTAGTTGCAAAGATGAGGTTTTACCTAAACCTTCTAGCTATTTACGACTGGATTATCCCGAAGCAAAGTATGTGAATTTTGAAAATGAATGTCCTTATGCTTTCGAAATGAATTCTGATGCTATCATAAAAAAAGAGAAGGATTGTGATTTCACCATTACATATCCTAAAATGAAGGCAACTATTTACCTGACATACAAACCCGTTACAGAAAATATTGATAAGCTATTACGTGATGCTCAAAAATTGACTTACGAACATGTTATAAAAGCCGATGACATTCTAGAACAACCTTATTTGAACCCAAATAAAAAAGTGTACGGAATGTTTTATCAAGTAGAAGGGAATGCAGCAACAAACGCTCAATTTTACGCTACAGATAGTACTAAGCATTTTGTAACCGCCTCTGTTTATTTCTATGCAAAACCCAATTATGATTCAATTATGCCAGCAGCAAGTTATATCAAAAACGACATGCAACGATTAATGGAAACTTTAAAATGGAAATAATATTTTAAAAAATCTTACTCGTTTAAATAAGCATAAGAAACACATTTATAAAAAAAGCTTCTCAATTGAGAAGCTTTTTTTATGTAAATATTTAAAAAATATTAGATTTTCATATCTTTAACTTTATAGGTCTTACCATCTGCTGCGGCTTCGACAACTTGAGTCAATTTCTCAGGATTTTGAATCGTTTTATCAAAAGCTACTGTGGCTATTTTTGTATCAAAATCTACCGTAGCTTTTTGAACACCGTCCAGCTCTGTTAAATCATCTTGAATTGTTTTAGCACAACCCATAGCACAAGTCATTCCTTCAATAGAAAAACTCGCTGTTTGAAGATTGGCGGCTGCAATTTCCTTTTTAACTTTTGGAACAGCAGTTTCTGCCGTTTTTACAGTTTCTTTTAATTCCGTTTCATTCTTTTTTTCATTACAACCAACAAATAAAACACTTACAAGCGCTAAAGTTAAAATTGATTTTTTAATATTCATTATAGTATAATTTTAAAGATTAAGAGCAAAATTTTATACTACAAAATTAATCAAAAAAAGGAGGACTATTTCATAAAATAATTACAATTTTGGGGCAAAATTATCTTTATGGAATCAAAGCAGTTGAAATGGTTTTACTTAATGGTTCTTGCCTTAGTTTGGGGAAGCTCTTTCATATTAATAAAAAAAGGATTAATAGGCTTAACAGCTTTACAATTAGGATCACTACGAATTATTTTTGCGTCCATCTTTTTGTTGCTAATAGGATTTAAGAGTTTATCAAAAATCCCAGCTCATAAATGGAAATACATCGCCCTAACTTCGATGTTCGGAACATTCCTACCCGCTTACTTATTTGCGATTGCACAAACTGAAATTGACAGCTCTGTGAGTTCGATTTTAAATTCTCTTACTCCTTTGAACACTTTAGTTTTAGGAGCACTAGCTTTTGGATTACAATTCAAGAGAAATCAATTTTTTGGAATTCTAATTGGCTTAATCGGAAGTGTTTTATTGGTACTGAACGGTGCAATTCATCATCCTGAACAAAACTACTATTATGCAATCTTGGTATTAATCGCTTCCATGTGTTACGCTTTAAATGTGAATCTGATCAAGAAATACCTTTATGATTTGAGTCCACTAAGTATTACTACAGGTAATTTCACAGTGTTGTTGATTCCCGCTTTTACACTATTATTTTTCTCTGGTTTTTTTGAAGTGGCACATGAAGTAAAGGTACAGCAATCAGTATTATTTATAATGATTTTAGGCGTTGTAGGAACTGGAATTGCTAATATATTATTCTTTAAATTAATTCAAATGGCATCACCAATTTTTGCTACTTCTGTAACGTATTTAATTCCAGTAGTTGCTTTTGGATGGGGATTATTGGATAATGAAATGCTTACGACAGTTCAATTTTTCGGAGCATTTATTGTTTTAATTGGGGTCTACTTATCAGCGAAAAAATAATCTATAAATGATCTTTAATAAATTTAAAACAACAAAGGCTGCCTAAAAAGACAGCCTTTGTTTACTAAATTCAGTTTTGATTATTGAAAATCAGCATCTGAAACACCTTCATTAATTTTTACATCAGACATTTTAATATCCAATTCAAAACCAATATTTTGTATGATATTAAAAGGAACCTTGACCCCTTTTACTTCTTTATAATCTCCATAATTAGTAGTTTGAGTAATACTCTTACCACCTTGTTCCATTACTTTAGATTCAGCAAGTTTTAATCCCGAAGCTACATCATAGAACAATGTTGTTTTTCCGTTTTTAATAGCATAAGCATCTTTCCCATTTATAGACTCAATACTTTCTACCGTTAATCCTTGTTTTTTAGAAAGCGATAATTCTTCGAATGGGGTAGCAGCTGCTTTCATTTCAGCAAGTTTTTCACCCTCAATATTTTGACGTTGCCCTTGTTGCAATACATATCCACCTTTTTCATTTAGGACTTGTTTCGTCAAGCTCATTGTACCCATAGTTAGTTCAACCAGAAGTCTTCCTTTTGCATCTATTTTTGAAGTAAAGTTCAATGGTGATGGTGCTTGAGGAATAGTTGTGGTTCCATTCATTACAATAGTTTTTACTGCTAAAGCTGCTTTTTCTCCACCAATCGCTGTGAGGGAATTATCAAGAACAATTTTTGCTGTTACTCCTGCAGGAACTGGTTTTTTAAATTCTGGTTTTGCAGTTGCATTTCCGTATTTGTCAAAATAGAAAACTGGAATTTTTAATTTTTCAATACTTGGAGCTACATCTGAGGCTTTCCCAACGATTACAATTCTACTGTTATCCATCAAGAAATATTTATTAGCGACTCTTAAAACGTCTTCTGTAGTTACTGCACTAATATTTTTTATGTAGTTTTCGTAGAAGTCAGCAGGCAAGCCTTGAGTTTGAATTCTTAAAGCATATCCAGCAACTGTTTGCGGCTTTTCAATTTGCATGACAAATCGGCCTATATACCCTGCTTTTACACTGGCTAACATATCTTCAGTTACTTTTTCAGTTCTAATTTTTTTATACTCTTTCATGATTTCCACAACCGTACTATCAGTTACAGCGTTACGAACTTGTGTAGCAGCATTAAAAGTTGCAATTCGTTTATCACCACTAATAGATGATCTTGCACCATAAGTCCATCCGTGTGCCTCTCTCAAATTCATATTAATATAACTGTTGAAGTCACCACCCAAAATTTGGTTCGCAATCAAAACAGCAAAATAATCTGGATCAGTCATTTTAAGATTTGACATATTTACTACTGCAACTTCCGATTGAACTGCATTTGGCATATCAATAAAGTTGATTTGGGTAAACGCAACATCTTTTGGATCAGTGAATGAAATAGCCGGTGCAGTTGCTTTTTTCCATGAACCAAAGAACTTTTCAACCATTTTTTTTGTTTCATTGAATTTTACATCACCTACAATAATAAGGTATGCATTACTTGGAACAAAATAAGTTACGTAATTTGATTTCACATCGGCAAGAGTTACATTTTTCAATGTAGCTTCGCTAACATATTCACCAGAGGGATGATTTTTACCATAAGCCAAAACATTTACAACTCTTCTAGCAACAGCTGAAACACTTTTTTCATTTGCTTTTAAACCCTCAATAAGCTTCGTCTTTTCTTTATCAAATTCTTCTTGAGTAAAATTTGGATTTAATGTACCGTCAGCCATTAATTCTAATACTCTACCAGCATACTTGGATAAAGAACTTGCCGAAGCACCGTTTGAACTAAAATTGATACTAGCTCCCAGAAAATCAACCTCTTCATTGAAAGCTGTTTTTGAAATTTTAGTTGTTCCGCTTCCCATCAAAGTGCTTGTCATATCAGCAACACCTTTTTTGTCCCCTTCTGCATAAGGATCATTATCTAAAGTAAGACTAAAGGCTACTCTTGGTAATTTATGGTTTTCAACAACCATAACTTTTAAACCATTTTTTAATTCAAAGGTTTGAGGTTTTCCAATTTTTATTGTTGGAGCCACTCCTGGTTTCGGCTGAGGGATGATTTGTCCTTGCATAATAAGTGTTAAGAACAAGCTTGATAAAATTAATATTGATTTTTTCATAATGATATATCTTAGTTTTGAGCTTTATCTTTTGATGGAACATAATCCAAAACTAACCTTTGATTTGGATTCAAATATTTCTTAGCGATGTCTCTAATTTCTTCACGAGTAACCGACTGATAAATATCGTTCTCCGTGTTGATTAAGTTTACATCACCGTATAATAAATAGTAAGTAGCTAAATTATCTGCAATACCATCAATAGTAGAATTACTATTTACATATTGATTTTCGAATTTATTTTTTAATTTTTGTAAATCTTTCTCGCTAATCAATTCTGTTTGTAGATTTACAACTTCAGAATCTATTTCAGCAAGAATATCTTTAGCAGTATTAGGAGCTTGTGGTAAACCGTAAATAATGTAACTACCGTAATCCTCTTGACTGTTACTAAAAGCACCTATTTGTAATGCCATTTTCTTGTCGTCAACAATTTTCTTGTATAATCTAGAACTTTTCCCATCAGTTAAGATAGACGAAATCATATCTAAAACTCTAGCATCTCTAGTTTTCATTGACGGAGTTCTGTAAGCAGCAACAATAGCAGGAATTTGGATGTTAGCATCTTCAAACTTTGCTTTTATTGTTTCAGTAATAGGATCTTCAACAAATGTTTCTCTTTGAATAGCTGCTCCTTTTTTGATAGGTCCAAAATATTTCTGGATCCATTCTTTAGCTTGTTCTTTTTTAAAATCTCCAGCTACAACTAAAACAGCGTTATTGGGAACATAAAATTTCTTATTAAAAGCTTGAAACTCTTCTAATGTTGCAGCATCTAAATGTGCCATAGAACCAATAGTTGCCCAACGATACGGATGTTTCTTAAAAATATTCTTTTTTACTTCTGCTAAGAAGTTTCCATAAGGCTGATTGTCAACACGAAGTCTCTTCTCTTCCTTTACTACTTCATTTTGAGTATTCACACCTATTTGATTAATAATCGGGTGCAACATTCTTTCTGCTTCCATCCATAAACCTAATTCCAGATTATTAGAAGGGAAAACTTCATAATAATAAGTTCTGTCATCAGTAGTGTTGGCATTATTCACGCCACCATTACTAGTTACAATTTTGAACCATTCTCCACGCTTGATATTTTCTGTTCCTTCAAACAATAAATGCTCAAAAAAATGAGCAAAGCCAGTCCTTTCGGGGTTTTCGTCTTTAGCGCCGACATGGTACATTACAGATGTGATGACAGTTGGTGCTGACGGATCATTGTGTAAAATTACATGTAAGCCATTATCCAAAGTGTATTCTTCAAATGCTACTTTCTGAGCAGAGGCTACTCCTCCTAGCATAAACAAAGCGCCTAAAGCCATTAATGATTTTTTCATAAGGTTAATAATTTTGTTAATATGAATTATAAGTAGCGATTTTCTTTTGTTTGTTACATTAAAACAGGAAAAATTGTACTTTAAAATTTGTTGATTTTAGTAGTTTAAGCATTCCTAAAATAGCATGAAAAACCAGAAACTACTGAACATTAATATTTTTTGTTGTTCAGATTGCAAGTTAAAAATATAATTGTATATTTGCAACCTTAAAAATTATTAAAACCAATCAGTATGTATGCAATCGTAGAGATAGCAGGGCAACAATTCAAAGTAAGCAAAGACTTAAAGGTTTATGTAAACCGTTTGACTAATGAAGAAGGTTCAAAAGTTACTTTTGACAAAGTTCTTTTATTAGATGATAACGGAACTATCACTTTAGGCGCCCCAGCTATAGAAGGTGCTTCAGTAGAAGCTAAAGTGTTACAACACTTAAAAGGAGATAAAGTTATCGTTTTCAAAAAGAAAAGAAGAAAAGGATACAAAAAGAGAAACGGTCACAGACAATATCTTACTCAAATTGTAATCGAAGGAATTACTGGTGTTGGTGCTAAAAAAGCAGCTCCAAAAAAAGCAGCAGCTGAAACAACAGAAGAAGTTGAAGCTCCTAAGAAAAAAGTAGCGAAAGCTAAAAAAGAAGATACTCAAGAATAATAACAAAATAAAACTAATACGTCATGGCTCACAAGAAAGGTGTCGGTAGTTCTAAGAATGGTAGAGAATCAGAATCAAAACGTTTAGGTGTTAAGATTTTTGGTGGTCAAGCTGCTATTGCTGGGAACATCATCGTAAGACAAA
>CBDUEE010000147.1:0-7305 GCA_965366105.1 uncultured Flavobacterium sp.
GATAAAAGGAGTGTGGTTTGCGCTATTTATAAAACCCCATCCCAAACCAATAAATACAATTACTACGGTTACTTTTAAAATAACCAAAATGTTATTTATTAAAGCAGATTCTTTGGTACCCCGTATTAATAAGAGTGAAAGTAAACAAATAATTAAAATAGCAGGTAAATTAATAATTCCGGGTGTGGTGTCCCAGGGACCGTGTAATATAGATTGCGGAATATGCATACCGTAATTTCCCAGAAATTTATCTACATACTGAGACCAACTGACTGCAACAGTTGCAGCGCCTAAAGCATATTCTAACACTAAATCCCAACCGATTATCCAAGCAACAAATTCGCCCATTGTGGCGTAAGAATAAGTATAAGCACTCCCTGCAACAGGAATCATCGAAGCAAATTCAGCATAACATAATCCTGCAAATGCGCATCCAACTGCGGCTAGTATAAAAGACAGTGTAACTGCTGGACCTGCATTGTCTGCTGCTGCAATTCCTGTTAATGAAAATAATCCAGCGCCAATTATTGCGCCAACTCCTAACGCTACAAGTGATCGTGAAGAGAGTGTTCTCTTTAATCCTTTTTCATCTTCTGAAGCTTCATTTAGTAAAACCGAAAGCGGTTTTGTTTTCCACATTGACATAGGTTTGTTGGTTTTATTGTTTTTAGTTCCCAAATGTATTGTTTTTTATAAAAAATAAAAACAATAATTAAAGTTTTTGCTAATAAAATTTACTTTATTGTAATTTATCGGTTTTTCTTTTCTTTAAATAATAGTTATGAAGTACCTTCGTATAAAAAAATATTTTAATGTAAATAATAACAGGAGAAATTATTAATTGCTACCAATTTGATTAATTAGTGTTCATTATTTTATCTTGTTGATTTTAAGTTTATAAACTAATTTTTTAAAAATTTAAGCCAATAGTTTTTATTGATCAAATATTTTTTCTTAGGAAGTAGCCGGTTTTGATTTAATTTATAAATTTAGAATTCTAATTTATTAAGTAATTCCAGTCGTATCTAATGAGTTTTAAAACAATTTTGACTTATTTTAAGTTTTCCAGAGAACAACGTACTGGTATTTTCTTTTTGTTTATAATTATCATCGCTTTGCAGCTCGTATATTTTTTTGTTGATTTTTCTATTCCAACAAAACAAGACCCAGAAAAGCAGAAATGGCTTTCACTTCAATCTGAAATTGATTCCATGAAAGCGCTTGATAAAAGCAAGATGCCAATAGTATATCTTTTTAATCCAAATTTCATAACAGATTATAAAGGATACAAATTGGGAATGTCAGTTCAAGAGATTGACCGTTTGCTCGCTTTTAGAAAAGAAAATAAATATGTAAACTCTCCTGAGGAATTTCAAAAAGTAACTAAAATTTCAGATTCATTATTAAATTCGATGTCTTCCTTGTTTAAGTTTCCCAATTGGGTAACTAATAAAAAACCATTCAAGGAATATGAAAGATATCCTAATAAGGTTTTCGCCAAAAAAGAAAAAATAGCTGTCATTGATATTAATCAGGCTACAAAAGAGGATTTAGTCAAAATATATGGAATAGGCGAAGTAATTTCTCTTCGGATTTTAAAACAAAAAGAAATTTTAGGTGGTTTTGTTTCAATGGAACAAATGCATGATGTTTGGGGATTGTCACCTGAGGTAATTGAAAATTTGAATGTTCATTTTAAAATTATTAACATGCCTAATTTTAAAAAAATAGATATAAATAATGCTTCTTTAAAAGAGCTTTCGCAGTTTTATTATTTTAAATACGCTTTGGCTAAGGAAATTGTAACCTATCGAAGCATGAATGGAGATTTTAAAAATATTGAGGATTTAACAAAAATTAAGGCTTTTCCTGTTGATAAAGCAAAAATAATTGCTTTATATTTGGACTTTAATTAGAAGTCCATAATGATGTAATTTTAGTATCTTTAATTTGCTGTACGAATGACGTTTTGCAACTTAATATTTTAGTTAAAAATTATAGCTCATTTAAGTTACTTAAAAATCATAATTCTGAGATACAAAGCGATTACTTTGTGTCTCTATTAATTCAATTTATAAAAAAAGAGAGAAGTTATATGGAATCAATTTATTTCACAGAAGAGCATCAATTATTTAGAAAGAGTTTAAAAGAATTTCTGCAGAAAGAAGTTGTGCCTCATATTGAAAAATGGGAAAAAACGGGAACAATAGAACGTTTTATATGGAAAAAGTTTGGCGAAATGGGCTTTTTCGGGATAGGATATCCAGAGGCTTATGGTGGAATGAATTTAGATTTGTTTTATACCGTTATTTTTCTTGAAGAACTTCAAAAAATTAAATCTTCAGGTTTTGCTGCTGCAATGTGGGCTCATTCTTATTTAGCCATGACCCATTTGAATGCTGAAGGTGATGAGAGAATCAAACAGGAATATTTAGTTTCAAGTATTGCGGGCGAAAAAATAGGTGCTTTGTGTATTACCGAACCTTATGGTGGTAGTGATGTTGCAGGTATGCGAACAACTGCTGTAAAAGAAGGAAATAAATACATTATAAATGGTTCTAAAACTTTTATCACAAATGGTGTTTATGCAGATTATTATGTAGTTGCTGCTAAAACAGATCCAAGTCAGGGAAACAAAGGAATAAGCATCTTTTTATTGGATGCGAAAACTAGCGGTATTTCTGCAACAAAATTAGATAAGTTAGGATGGAGAGCTTCAGATACTGCAGAAATTGCATTTGATAACGTAGAAATTCCTTTAGAGAATTTAATGGGAGAAGAAGGGAAAGGTTTTCCGTATATCATGCAACACTTTGCTTTAGAGCGTTTGATTATGGCCATAAACGGTCATGCAAGAGCTGAATATGCTATTGATTATACTATAGAATACATGTCACAGCGAGAGGCTTTTGGAAAAACAATAGATAAATTTCAAGCCTTGAGACATACAATAGTAGAACACGCAACAGAGGTTGAGCATTGTAAAGTTTTTAATTATGCTGCGGTAGCGCGTTTGGATAAAGGAGAATATGTGGTTAAGGAGGCTACCATGGCTAAATTAAAATCTACCAAAGTAGCTGATGAAACAATTTATAGTTGTTTGCAGATGCTAGGAGGTTATGGTTACATGGAAGAATATCCGTTGGCGCGTTTATTAAGAGACAGTCGTTTAGGACCAATAGGTGGTGGAACATCTGAAATCTTAAAAGAAATTTTATCAAAAATGATAATTGATAATAAAAATTATAAGCCTGCTGTAAAATAGTGATTATTAAAATTTTAGGTTCTGCTAAAAAAAGCTAATTCATAAATGAATTGGCTTTTTTTTCTTGTTTTTTTTATTTGTTATAGGGTAGTTTGTTCATGTTTCGAAATAAATCATGATTCATGCCGAATAATCCAGAAGTTTGATTACTTTTGCACACTTAAAGAAAGGGGGTGTCTATATTATGTTAATTATACCAATTAAAGACGGAGAAAATATCGATAGAGCGTTAAAACGTTACAAAAGAAAATTTGATAAAACAGGAACTGTTCGTCAACTAAGAGCACGTACTGCTTTTATTAAGCCTTCAGTATCGAATAGAATCAAAATTCAAAAAGCGGCTTATATCCAAAATATCAGAGATAACTTAGAGAGTTAGTCGATTCCATTAAATAAAATACCGTTAGTCATCAAAAAATTATAACTTTGATGCTAACGGTTTTTTTATGACTACAAATCAAGACGCATTTCGGGATTATCTACAATTCGAGAAAAAATACTCTCCTCCTATACTATGAAGGCTTATTGTGATAATTTATCCTGTTTTGAATTATTAACAACCTATTTTTAATTTTAATTCAGCAATTTTATTGTTCAGCTCTGTTATTTTTTTTTTTTAATTAAATCGTCTTTCTCAGAAATACGAAGCTCATATTATGCTATCAGTTCTTTAGAAAAATTAAACAAGCAGATAATATAGATTATGCAAAGATTAAATTAGTAATACAACAAAAATTAGAATTCGTAAAGAAGACTTTTAATGAGGAAAAGAAAACTAAGAGTTTAGTTACGAAGTATGTTGGGATTAGAAAAATTCCTTCATCGAATTCTGGGATGAATATTAGTAATGAATTTAAAGTCAATTTTTCTACTCATTATAAAAAAGAAGAAAAAGTATTTTTGTTGAATTTTTATAATAAACTCGCAAATACAAACGATGACAAAATTATAGAATTAATTAATAACGAAAGAAATTCATTTCGTTCAATAAATTTTTAACAAATTTTAATAATGAAGTAGATTTAATTTATTTTACTACAGAATCATCTGCTAAAAGCATACAAGAACTTAGATATGGAAAGAGTGAAACTTTACTTAGAAAGACTGGTGGTGGTTTTTGGGATTGTATTTCAAAAAGAGTGCAGGTAAGGATGTTGGAAGGAATTTGGTTCTGGGATTTGTAACTGGTGCTATTGCGGGAGCTAAAATTAGAGCAGTTGGAGGAGCAGTTGTATTGCCTGGAGTTGGGACTGCAAATGGAGTAGTAGGTGGAGCTATTTCCGGAGTAGTTAGTGTAGTTTGCTATTGGTTATATTTGGCCTGCTATAGACTGTATTTTGACACCTACAAAATTTGAGGAGAAATACTTAACCGTAGATTTTTTATAAATGAGATGCCTCTTTCTAGGTTTACAGCAGAAGAAATAGAAGATTGGGGTGAGATTTTAAATACACAATAATTAGTAACCTTTACAGAATAAATATGAAATCAAAAAAAGAAGAAATAGGTAAAGATATTTTTGGTGATTTAGTTATCCCGTTTTTTGTAGTTGCTATGATGTTTTTCTTTGCTTATTGGTATAACAAACCTTTTACTTGGAATTATTTAATGCTAAGACAATTATTTTCAGCAATTTTTTTTAATTTTTTTTTACAAAAAGGTCTTAATTATGTTTTAAATGAGAATAAGGAAAGATCTTTTTTATATGTCATGTTATGGGAAATATCAGCTCCCTTAATAGCTATCAGCTTGGTTTTTGTATCTCTTACTATAGAGTATAAATTGTATAGTAGTAATTTTATTTTCATTAACTATAAATTTGCTATCGTTGCTTTAATTATGTTGGTTTTATTACAGTATTTTTTTCGTAAAGGCATCAAATTATTAATAGGTAAAAATTTTCTAAAATAGATTTTCGCTTTTATGATAATTATTTTTTTTAATAATTCATAATTCATAATTCAAACTCACTTTTTGCACACTTAAAGAAAGGGGGTGTCTATATTATGTTAATTATAACAATTAAAGACGGAGAAGATATCGATAGAGCGTTAAAACGTTACAAAAGAAAATTTGACGAAATAGGAACTGTTCGTCAACTAAGAGCACGTACTACTTTTATTAAGCCTTCAGTATCGAATAGAATCAAAATTCAAAAAGCGGCTTATATCCAAAATATCAGAGATAACTTAGAGAGTTAGTCGATTCCATTAAATAAAATACCGTTAGTCATCAAAAAATTATAACTTTGATGCTAACGGTTTTTTTATGGCTACAAATCAAGACGCATTTCGAGATTATCTTCAGTTTGAGAAGAAATATTCTCCTCACACTTTAACGGCTTATTGCAATGATCTCGTTTCTTTTGAGTCATTCAATAAAACCCATTTTAATCAGGAAAACATAGATCAAGTTCATTATAGTCAAATTAGGAGTTGGATAGTGTCGCTAGTTGATGGATCTGTTTCTAATGTTTCTGTAAATAGAAAAATAGCTTCCTTAAAAGCATTTTATACGTTTTTGTTAAAAATTAAACAAATAGAGGTAAGTCCGTTAGTAAAGCATAAAGCGCTTAAGGTCCCTAAAACCATACAAATTCCTTTTTCTGAAAAAGAAGTCATAGGTGTATTAAATCAATTACAAGAAACGATAGGGTTTGAGGAAATTAGAAATAAGCTTATAATCGATCTACTGTATACAACCGGAATCCGAAGAGCAGAATTGATACATTTAAAAATGCAAAATATTGATTTGTCGAGTAGTACAATTAAAGTACTAGGGAAGAGAAGTAAAGAAAGAATCTTGCCTATTTTACCTGTGATAGTAAGTCAGTTTCTTTTATATTTAAAAGAAAGGAAAGCGCTCGAAATAGTTGTTGATGATGATTATTTTTTTCTAACAAAAAAAGGATTGAAATTGAATGAATCTTTTGTGTATCGTTTAATAAATTCTTACTTTAGTACTGTCTCTGAAAAAGTAAAAAAAAGTCCACATATATTAAGGCATACTTTTGCAACGCATTTGCTAAACAACGGCGCAGATTTAAATTCGGTGAAAGAGTTATTAGGGCATTCCAGTCTAGCTTCCACTCAAGTTTATACGCATAGTAGTTTATTGGAGCTTAAAAATGTATATCAGGATGCTCATCCTCGTGGGAAAAAATGATTTTAAAAAAATAATTATTAATTAAAAAAAGAAAATTATGAAGGTAAGTGTTCATGCAGTTAACTTTACAGTTGACAAAAAGCTAGTAGATTTTGTTCAAGAAAGATTGGATAAATTAGAAAAGTATTATGACAAAGTCGTTTCTGCAGATGTTTTTTTAAAAGTTGAAAATACAAGTGATAAGGAAAATAAGATTGCAGAGATAAAAATTAACGTTCCTGGCGATGATTTTCTGGTTAAAAAGCAATGTAAAACATTTGAAGAAGCGATTGAACTTTCTTCAGAATCGTTAGAGCGATTGTTGGTAAAAAGAAAAGAAAAAATAAGTTCGCATATTTAATATAAAATTTTTCAAAAAAATGTTTTGATTCATAGATAAAATCTCTACATTTGCAGTCCGTTAGAAATAGCGGACTTTTTTTATTGATATTGCCAGCGTAGCTCAGTTGGCTAGAGCAGCTGATTTGTAATCAGCAGGTCGTGGGTTCGAGTCCCTCCGCCGGCTCTAAAATTCCAATGCGATTCGGAATTTGTTCTTTGTTTTGTTGAAAATAAAAAAAATTGGGGAGATACTCAAGCGGCCAACGAGGGCAGACTGTAAATCTGCTGTGTAAACTTCGCAGGTTCGAATCCTGCTCTCCCCACAATCTTTTAAATGAAGATTTATCCGAAAGTTTGCTTTCGAGTAAGTTTAATTTAAAAGTTTGAGCACCGATAACTTCGGTGCAGGATAAACGACCTTTTGGGAGTTAATTCAAACTGGAGTGTGTGGAAAATTTCAATTAGTAAATAATTGACTTTGTAAACCATAACATCATTCTCTGCCGACTTAGCTCAGAGGTAGAGTGCTTCCTTGGTAAGGAAGAGGTCACGGG
>CBDUEE010000148.1:0-7268 GCA_965366105.1 uncultured Flavobacterium sp.
ACGAATCATTCAAGTAGTCAACAACTTACTTTCAAATGCGATAAAATTCAGTTCTAATAGTAATGGCGAAATAACAATCTCAATAATCGAAAATAGGAACAATATAGAAGTAAAAATACATAATAATGGTAAAGGAATCAAGAAAGAGGATTTTGAAGCTATTTTTGATAAATTCTATCAGTCTAGAAATCAGAATGTAAAAAAACCAATAGGAAGTGGCTTAGGATTAGCCATTTGCAAAAAAATAATTGAGCATCATAAAGGCAGAATTTGGGCAGAAGATAATGTAACTGAAGGCGCTACTTTCATTTTTACCTTACCCAATTATAACACAGCAGAAAATAGTTAAGAATATGAAGAAGATTTTAATTGTAGATGATGAACCAAATATTGTAATGGCATTAGAATATACTTTCAAGAAGAATAATTTTGAAGTTTTCATCGCACGTGACGGTCAAGAAGCATTAGAAATTTTAAAAAAACAACTTCCAGATGTGATTATTCTAGATGTGATGATGCCTATGGTAGATGGTTTTGCAACATTGAAACAAATTAAAAAAGACGAGCGACTACGGCATTGCAAAGTCATTTTTCTCTCGGCAAAAAACAAAGAAAAAGACATCGAAAAGGGACTTTCATTAGGAGCTAATTTGTATGTAATAAAACCTTTTTCAGTTAAAAAACTAGTCGAGCAAGTTCAGGAGTTAATGTAAAACAAATTCTAAGCCATGACATACAAAGAGATATATACAGAAAGCATCGAGCAACCAGAAAAATTCTGGAAAGAACAGGCAAATGCAATTGAGTGGTACAACAAACCGGAGACTATTTTATCGGAAGATGAAAATGGATATCCGCTATGGTATAAAGATGGGGAATTGAATATTTGTTATTTAGCATTAGACAAACACATTCAGGACGGCCTTGGCGACCAAGTAGCTATCATATATGACTCCCCTGTAACACAAAGTGTAAAAAAATACACTTTTTCGGAAGTCAAAACTGAAGTGGCAAAACTAGCCGGAGGAATGCTTTCACTGGGACTAAAAAAAGGAGATACTGCTGTTATTTATATGCCTATGATTCCACAAGCTGCTTTTGCTATGCTTGCATGTGCTAGAATCGGCGTAACGCATTCGGTAGTTTTTGGTGGTTTTGCGCCACATGAATTAGCTATTAGAATTGACGATTGTAAACCTCGAATTATATTAACGGCCTCCTCTGGAATCGAAATTGATCGTTTGATTGCCTACAAACCACTAGTAGATGAGGCTATTGAACTCGCTTCGCACAAACCCAAAAAAGTAATTGTTTTCAATAGAAAATTAGGCGCAAGAGTTCCTTTTAAAAAATATGATGTCGATTATGAAGCATTAGTTTATGGTTCTGAAGAAACAGCTTGCATTCCCGTAAACACAACACATCCGTTATATATTTTGTACACCTCAGGAACAACAGGAAAACCAAAAGGTGTGGTTAGAGATACTGGAGGTTATGCCGTTGCATTAAAATTTTCAATGACTCATATTTATAATGTGCAACAAGATGACGTTTTCTGGGCAGCTTCAGATGTCGGTTGGGTTGTTGGACACAGTTTTATAGTTTACGGGCCATTAATCAATAGAAACACTTCATTGATTTTTGAAGGAAAACCTATAAGAACTCCTGATTCGAGTACCTTTTGGAGAATTATAGCCGAGCATAAAGTAAATGCAATGTTTACAGCACCTACCGCTATTCGAGCAATCAAAAAAGAAGATCCTACTGGGGAATTTATAAAGCAATACGATTTAAGTTCGCTTAAAACACAATTTCTAGCAGGAGAACGTTGCGACATTGCGACTTTAGAATGGTATCAAAAACACATTCCCATTCCCACAATTGATCATTGGTGGCAAACAGAATCGGGCTGGCCAATGATTGCCAATATGATTGGAGTAGAACAATTACCTATCAAACCAGGTTCAGTGGGCAAAGCGGTTTGTGGCTATGACATACGAATTTTTAGCGAAGATGGAACCGAATTAGGGCCTAATAAAGAAGGTTATGTGGTAATAAAATTACCTTTACCTCCAGGAACACTTCTAGATTTATGGAAAGATAATCCTAGATTCAAAGCAGGTTATTTAGAACAATTTCCAGGATATTATTTCTCGGGAGATGGTGGATTTAAGGATGAGGAAGATTTCATTTTTATCACAGGAAGAGTCGATGATGTAATTAATGTTGCTGGACATCGTTTGTCAACAGCTGAAATGGAAGAGATTGTTTCCTCTCACCCGTCTGTAGCAGAGTGCGCGGTTATTGGTATAAATGATGCTTTGAAAGGACAAATTCCTTTAGCTTTGGTCGTAACCAAATTAAATGATGAGATTGAACATTACCAATTAGAACAAGAAACAATTAAACTAGTACGAAAACAAATTGGAGCAGTTGCCTCACTTCAAAATGTAGTAATTGTAGAAAGATTACCCAAAACACGTTCGGGAAAAATTTTGCGAAAACTAATGCGAGGTATTGCGGATGGAGAAAGTTTTCAAATTCCTTCAACTATCGATGATGAAAGTATTGTTGCAGAAATTGACAGTGTGCTAAAAAAATATAAAATTGGAGTTTACAATATAAAATAAGAACAACTAAATCTATTTAGAAAACATGAGCCGTTATAAAATAAACAATTTAGAAGAATACTTTAAAGAATATAAAAAATCAATTCGCGAGCCAAGAAAATTTTGGGACAAAATAGCTGCAGAGAACTTTACATGGTACCAGCAATGGGACAAAGTAGTTGATTTTAATATGGCTGAAGCCGAAATAAAATGGTTTACCGAAGCTAAAGTCAACATCACAAAAAATTGCATCGACAGGCATCTTGCCAAAAAAGGAGAAAAAACAGCTATTATTTTCGAACCCAACGATCCAACCGAAGAAGCAATTCATATCTCTTACAATGAGTTGCACCAAAAGGTATGCAAAATGGCAAATGTTCTACTTGACCAAGGTGTAAAAAAAGGAGATCGTGTTTGTATTTATTTACCAATGATTCCAGAACTAGCCATTACTACATTAGCCTGTGCTAGAATTGGAGCGATACATTCTGTTGTTTTTGCTGGATTTTCTGCATCGGCAGTAACGGCAAGAATTAATGATAGTGATTGCAAAATGGTAATTACCTCAGATGGAGGTTATCGCGGAAACAAAACAATAGATTTAAAAACTATTGTTGATGAAGCATTAGAAAAAAGTCCTTGTGTTTCAACTGTTTTGGTTGTAAAAAGAATCAATTCAGAAATCAATATGAAAGAAGGACGTGACCAATGGTTGCAACCCCTTCTTGATCAAGCATCAGATAATAATGCTGCAGAAATTATGGATGCCGAAGATCCTTTGTTTATCCTTTATACCTCTGGCTCTACTGGAAAACCAAAAGGAATGGTTCATACCACTGCAGGTTATATGGTTTATGCGGCATACACTTTTAAAAATGTATTTAATTATGAGGATAATGATATATTCTGGTGTACTGCAGATATTGGTTGGATTACTGGACATTCGTACATTTTATATGGTCCCTTATTAAATGGTGCCACTACAATAATTTTCGAAGGTGTTCCTTCTTATCCTGATTTTAGTCGTTTTTGGGAAACGATAGAAAAACATCAAGTAACCCAATTTTATACCGCACCAACTGCCATTCGTGCTTTGGCCAAAGAAAACTTATCTTACGTTCAAAAATTTCAATTGGCATCATTAAAAGTAATTGGTTCTGTAGGAGAACCTATTAATGAAGAAGCTTGGCACTGGTATAATGATCACGTAGGTGGCAAAAGATGTCCGCTTGTTGATACTTGGTGGCAAACTGAAACAGGAGGTATATTAATTTCGCCTTTAGCATTTGTAACACCTACAAAACCTACGTATGCATCACTGCCGCTACCTGGAATTCAACCTGTTTTAATGGATGAGAAACGAAATGAAATTGAAGGAAATCAAGTTACAGGGAGTTTGTGTATTAAATTTCCATGGCCAGGAATTGCCCGAACCATTTGGGGCGATCATGAGCGTTATAAAGAAACCTATTTTTCTGCCTTTCCAGGCAAATACTTTACTGGCGATGGCGCTTTACGTGATGAAGTAGGATACTACAGAATTACCGGACGAGTAGATGATGTCGTTATTGTCTCTGGACATAATCTAGGAACAGCACCTATTGAAGATGCTATTAATGAGCATCCAGCTGTGGCAGAATCAGCAATTGTTGGTTTCCCACACGACGTGAAAGGAAATGCGTTATACGGTTTTGTAATTCTAAAAGAAACTGGAGAATATCGTGACAGAGAAAATTTAAGTAAAGAAATCAATCAGCAGATTTCAAACCAAATTGGACCAATTGCTAAACTAGATAAAATACAGTTTGTTTCTGGTTTACCTAAAACGCGATCTGGAAAAATTATGCGTAGAATTCTGCGTAAAATTGCCGAAGGAGATTACTCTAATTTTGGTGATACATCAACCTTACTAAATCCTGAAATTGTGGATGAAATTAAGGAAGGAAAGATTTAATTTTTACCTTTTTTAAAGAATACAATAGTCTCCTAATCAAGTTTAGGAGACTATTTTCATTACACCACATTTTAATTATATTTATATTTGTCCAAAATAAATTAAAATGCTCAAAATAGGACATCGCGGCGCTAAAGGTTCTGAACCAGAAAACACCTTAATTTCTTTTCAAAAAGCAATAGACCTGCAGGTAGACGGAATAGAATTAGACGTGCATTTGAGTATTGATGGTGAAATAATAGTGATTCACGACGAAACAATAGATAGAACTACAAACGGAAATGGTTTTGTAAATGCATTATCTTTGTCCGAATTGAAAGTTTTTCGAATTAAAAACGAACATCAAATTCCAACGTTAACTGAAGTTTTTGATTTGGTAAACAAAAATTGCTTTATCAATATCGAACTTAAAAGTTATGAAACAGCAACTGCAGTTGTAAGATTAATTGAAAAATATATTTCGGAGAAAAACTGGAGTTACGATCAGTTTTTAGTTTCAAGTTTTGATTGGAATGCATTACAACAAGTCCGATTTTTGAATGACGAAATTAATATTGGTGTTTTAACAGAAACCGATTTAGACTTGGCTTTGGCTTTCGCCAAATTTATACAGGCAAAATCCATTCATCCCCACTTTCATTTGCTAAACAAAGAAAATGTTTCTAAAATTCAAGCAAAAGGAATACAAGTTTTCCCTTGGACAATCAATGAATTAGAAGATATTGAAAAAATAAAATACTATAACGTAAACGGAATCATTACCGATTTCCCAAATAGAATATGAATCAGAATTTTGATATAATAATAGTCGGAGGTGGCGCAGCAGGATTTTTTACAGCAATAAATATTGTAGAGAAAAACCCAACATTGAAGGTAGCTATTCTAGAACGTGGTAGCGACGTCCTACAAAAAGTTAGAATCTCTGGTGGCGGAAGATGTAATGTGACTCATGCCTGTTTTGAACCAAATGAATTAGTAAAGTTTTATCCGCGTGGCGAAAAAGAGCTTCGAGGTCCTTTTCATCAATTTGGTGCTGGTGACACTATTGAATGGTTCGAAAAACACGGTGTAACACTAAAAATCGAATCGGACGGGCGTATGTTTCCAGTTTCTAACTCATCGCAAACGATTATTGATTGTTTTCTTGAGGCGACAAAAAAATTGGGAATCGCCGTTTTAACTGGACAAAGCGTGCAATCTATTTTTAAACAACAGGCACTCTGGAAAATAGAAACACAAACCGAAAACTATCTTTGCGAAAAACTAGTATTAGCAACAGGAAGTAATCCTAAAGTATGGGAAATGCTGCAAAATTTTGGTCACGCAGTCATCTCACCAGTTCCTTCTCTATTCACCTTTAACATCAAAGATGTTAGAATAAAAGAATTACCTGGAGTGACGGCACAAGCGACTGTAAAAGTAAAAGATACAAAACTAATTTCTTCTGGACCCTTGCTAATTACGCATTGGGGAATGAGCGGACCAGCCATTTTAAAACTCTCCGCTTGGGGTGCACGAATTTTGCATGACAAAAATTATCAGTTTACCATTTTTGTAAATTGGCTTAATGATGCCAGTTCCGAAGAAGTTGAAAAAAAGCTAAAAGAATTAAAACAGGAACATGCTAAAAAATCAGTTTCTAAAAAATCACCATTCGAATTAACCAATCGATTATGGGAAAGCTTAGTGCTTGCCTCTGGAATTGAAGCCGAAACCAAATGGGCAGATTTATCTAAAATTCAATTGACAAACTTAGTTAATCAATTGGTAAATGGCACTTTTCAAGTGAACGGAAAAAGTACTTTTAAAGAAGAATTTGTTACTGCCGGCGGAATTGATTTAAAAGAAATTAATTTTAAAACCATGGAAAGCAAATTGCATGAAAATCTCTATTTTGCAGGCGAAATCGTTAATATTGATGCGATAACTGGAGGGTTTAATTTTCAAAATGCCTGGACGAGTGGTTTTATTGTTGCGAATCATTTTTAGAAAATTTTAATCGAATTGACTCTATTAACATGACTTTATTCATTCTATAAGTTTTTCTTAAGATTATACTGATAATTTTGCTTCCTATTAAATATATTTTTATGAAAGTAAAACTACTCTTTGCATTATTTTTTCTCACATTCCATTTTAGTTTCTCACAATCCGAAAAATTAATTAATGGAAAAGTTATGTCTGACAATTATATCATTCAAAACGTAGATGTAATAAATAAAAATACTCAAAAAAGTACCACAACTAATTGGAAAGGTGAATTTGAAATAATGGCCAAATTTGGAGACAGTATCCTCTTTTATAAAAAAAATTATTTTTTAAAAGAATTTCAGTTAACTCAAAATAATTTTTCTAACAACAATCTCTCTGTTCAATTACTTAAAAAAGCCGAGGAATTAGAGGAGGTTGTAATCCAGAAAACTGCAACTATTAATTGGAAATTAGACTCTAATTACGAAAAAATTAAAAGAGACGAAGTTACCGCTGAAAGAGATGAACGAAGATTGAAAAATACTAGAATTGATGATCTTACTATTGACAAAGGACTTAATTTGGCTCGAATTGGTAAAACGTTATTTAAACTTTTGACAAAAGAAAAACTAACTGAGAAGGTAACGCAAATTGATTTTAAAAAGTCGGCAAGAAATATTTGCGAAGAAAAATTTTTTATTGAAACATTAAAATTAAAGTCCTCTGAAATAGAA
>CBDUEE010000149.1:0-7245 GCA_965366105.1 uncultured Flavobacterium sp.
GTATTAACGTCCATCAAATTCTCTACGGTTGTAAAAAGAATCATCGTCGGTATCAGAAACCTCGTTGGTTTTATCATTCGGATAGTAGGAATCAAATACTTTTTTTTCATAATTCCTATCAAAATTTTGCTCTCGATTATATCGAGTTGTTTTTCTAAAAGTATTATAATCTATACTGTTAGCCATCACAATTTTTGTGTCTTTATTTATGGTTACAGATCCAATAGGTATAATAATATGGCTATCTCCATCCTTATACATAAATTCATTTACACTTTCGTTTGTTATAGCATCATGAACCTCATTTTTGCTATCTTCAATTAATCCTTTATCTACGTTGACATCCAAATAAACTACGCGTTGCATATCTTTATTTACCCATAGATTGTCGACCTTACCAATAGTGCGGTTATCTGAATCTACAATTTTCCAACCTCTTACGTCCGAATAATCTGAAGACACTTTATAATCAGAAAGTTCATCTAGTCGGTATAAATTTCTATCCTTATTTTCCATACGTTCTATTATTTTTACTATTATCAATTTATTTATTCTCTAAATCTTTTTACAGAAATCAGGTACGCTATCATTACTTTGCTGATAATTGTAGACAACCTTTTCTCCCTCTTTTCTCTAACTATCTTACAAGTATTGCAACTATAAATTAGCTCTGAAATTTCACACAACATAGAGCGTATTCATTCTCACAATTTTCTTAATTAATTTGCAGTAGTATCTACACTTGTACTGTTTTCGATCACTGTTGTGTTTTGTACTTGCGTTTCATTATCTTTAAAAAAGATAAAATATACAAGTGCTGCGATTAACACTATTGCTATAACCCATGGCCATATCGGCTTCTTTTTCTCAATTTTAATTTCTGCCATAACTAATTTTTTATAATTATTACTATTTAACTTTTATTAAAATTAAAGGTACAAATGAAGATGGATTACGAAGTATTTAATTTCAACTATAAGTTACATAATTCCCAGCAACCTAAAAATCACATATTGAATATCTTTTTGGAAAATTAAAGTTAATAATCAAAAATTACGATCAACGCTATTTTAATCTTAAACAAAGATTGAGGTTGAAATCAAAAATTTACTTGAATTAAAAACCAATAAAAAATAACATAAGAACTATGAGATTTTAAGAACGATTATAGAGGATTTCGGACAGATCTGCAACTATTCTATTTACATCTAACTTAAAAAGCAAAAAATACTCTTAAATGAATCTATTTTTTTGTTTACCTGATAAAGATTCTATGCACTAAGTCAAGAGATATTGGCATAAGAACTCTTTGTAGAACAATAGAAATAAATAAGTCTTAAAAGTTATTTTAATCGAAATCTCTTCTACTTTTGCCAAATGTTAGAAATTCTTTACCAAGACGAATATATTATAGCAATAAATAAACCAAGCGGATTGCTCGTTCACAAATCATTTTATGCGCGCGATGCAAAAGTGTACGCTATTCAAGAATTAAGAAATCAAATTGGCGGGCAACACGTGTATCCTATTCATCGGCTAGATCGCAAAACATCTGGTGTCTTGTTATTTGCGTTAGATAAAGATGTTTTAAAAATTATGAATGATCGTTTTGCCACACGAGAAGTCGAAAAAAAATACTTAGCCATTTTACGTGGTTGGTCACCCGAAGAACTAACGATTGATTATGATTTAACCAATGATGATAACATTACACAAAATGCAATAACCTACTTTCATCGTTTGCAAATTGCCGAAGTGGAGTTAGCATTTAACAACAAACCAACATCGCGATATTGTTTGGTAGAAGCAATTCCTGAAACGGGACGCATGCATCAATTAAGAAAACATTTCAAACATATTTTTCATCCCATTTTAGGAAGTCGCCCTCATGGTTGCAACAAACAAAATAAATTATGGCTAGAGAATTATGAACTGAAAGGAATGATGCTTCATGCACATCAGTTAATTTTTAATCATCCAATAAAAAAGGAACAAATTATCTTGAACGCCAAGATTAATGAAGAGTTTAGCAGAGTAGGTTCTATTCTAAATCTAGATTTAAGTAAGTATAAGTAGAATTTCTAACTCTCTTCTGAAATTTAAGATGCGCAAGCTAAAATACTATTATAATCTTCAAAAACTAGTTAGATAATTCCCTTCAATAGCTATTTAATAGGTCTGTTTTAAAGTTGGAACCAATTAAATAATTTAGTAAATCTGAACAGAAAGAAATCTATTTTTATCACATCCGTAAACTGACTTGTGAATGCTTTTATTATTGTATTAAAAAATTCTGTAGAAACATTTGAAACATATAGACTCCTATCTACCGCTGGGATAAGTTCGACTCTCCGTAAATTCGAATTGCCAGAAAACCACTATTTCGTTAATGGTTTTTCATTCTTAAATTCAAAAAAAAAACCTATTAAGCCACAAGCTAAACAGGTTTTAAAAACTAAGTTCAATATAATTAAATACCTAAAAACAACTAATTATTTTTTATATAACAGTACTAAAAATTAATCCTCTGATACAATAGCACTATTTCTATCCACTTTCACATTTAACAATACCGTTAATCCTTCCTCATTGAACATAGTCATCTTCAAAGTATCTAAAAGAGCCAAATCTTTAGATACAAATCCATTAAACTTATTATAAGAAATATTCATTTCTTTTAAATTATCTAATTTATCTAATTCTAATGGAACTGCACCATTCATTTTATTATCAAATAAACTAAAATTTTCAAGAGCCACTAACTTATTTACATCTCTACTTAATTTACCTACGAATTTATTGCTATTAAGTAGTAATACTTTCATTGTAGTTATTTCATAAAGAGAATTTGGGATTTGCCCCTCTATTTCGTTGTTAAACAAGGATAATGTTTCTAATTGTTTCAGGGCTCCAATTTGCACTGGTAACTCTCCCGACAGTAGATTCATATATAATTGCAAATCTTTCAAATTGGTCATTTCACAAATTGAAGTAGGGATTGCTCCAGAAAGTTTATTGAACGAAAGATCTAAAACTTTAATATTTTTTAGTTTGCCAATAAAATTAGGAATCGTTCCTGATATTTGATTTCTATGCAAGTTTAATTCTTCCAGATTAACCAAATTTACGATCTCAGTTGGAATTTCCCCTACTAAATTATTATTTGGTAATTGTAGAGCAATCACTTTATCATTCTGTAATGTAACACCATACCAAGTAGAAACTGGCAAGGATAAATCCCACTTCACATTCCATTGCTTTCCATTTGTTGATTGATATAATTTCATCAACGCATTTTTCTCTAACGGAGACACATTAGCGAACATCGAAAAGGAAAACAAAGTAGCTAACAATAGTGTAGATAAATTTTTCATAATCAGATTTTTTCTTTCTTACTCCTAAAATTAGTTACAATAACGTTAATCTACAAATAAAATCGACAAACAACATAACTTTAAAGCCAAAAAAGAGAAACTACTTACATTTACTATTTAAAAACTATTAAAAAGTTAGCGGTTTAATTTTTAATCTAAAATTATTTTCGCGATAGAAGTTAATATCATCAATCAAGAATTAGATTAATAAAGGCTTGATTACTAGAACCTAAATATATATATATTTAAAAACAAAAACCTTTAAATCTATTGATTAATAACTTTCTAATTCACACAAATAATTTTTATTTTGGTTACTAAATTTATTCAATAATTCCTTTTACTTTCAAAAATTTTAAACAAAATTTTTTTTACTAAAAAAGTGAGAAAGTGTATTTATTAAAGTTTGTCTATCGCTTTGGCTAAACTAACATCCTTGTCTGTAACCCCATCCGCATCATGTGTGGATAAGCGAATTATTACTTTATTATAAGTATTGAATAAATCTGGATGATGATTACTTTTTTCGGCTAGCAGCCCAACTTGTACAATAAAACCTAAAGCTTGCGAAAAATTCAAAAATTCGAATTTTTTTTCAAGACTTTTGTCGACAAATTTCCAATCTTTTAGCTCTTCCAATACGGTTTGAATAGATTTTTCAGAATAAGTTTTCATGATTTTCTTTTTTATATTACTATAAAGTTAGTTAATTTCGAGATATTTAAAACCATTTTAACTTTATTGATTATTTTTGAAAAAATATCATCTTATAATTTGAATACAACTTATTCTTTTACCATTTATAATTCTACTGCTCAACTTCCTTTAAATTGGAATGATTTAGCAATTTCAACAATTTTTTTATCCAAAAAATACTTGGAAGTTTTAGAGAAATCATCTCCTGAAAACATGATTTGCTATTTTATTGGAATCTTTGAAAATGAAAACTTAGTCGGCATTGCACTTTGTCAATTTTTAAATTTGAATACATTAGCATCTTTTGGAGAACGTGACAAATGCATCAAAACTACAATTAGAAATATAATTTTCAGAAACTTTGCTTCTCAAGTTCTGGTTATTGGAAACAACATGCTAACGGGTCAAAACGCATATTCTTTACTGCATACAACTGACAAAAAGAAAGCAATACAAGCCATTTGTGCTGCAACAACAGAATTAAAAAACAAATTGAAGTCAAAAGGTATTGCCATTCATATTACAACCTATAAAGATTTTAGCAAGCAAGAAATTAAAAATTTTGCGATACCAGAATTTAAAAATGACTATCAGTTTTCGACACAACCCAACATGATTTTTTCAATTAATGAAAATTGGAATTCAGAACAGGATTATATTGATTCACTTTCAAAAAAATATAGAGATCAATATAAAAGAGCTCGAAAAAAAGCAGAAGGAATAGAGAAACGAAAATTACATCTAGAAGAAATTATTTCATTAGAAGATGTGATTTATGATTTGTATTTTCATGTGGCAAAAAATGCACCTTTTAATACTTTTTTTCTACCCAAAAATCATTTTAGAGTTTTTAAAGAAATTTTCAAAGATAAATTCCTTTTCTACGGTTACTTTATTGGTGAAACACTAATTGGTTTCAACACCTTAATAAAAAATGGCTCTATAATGGACACTTATTTTCTGGGATATGACGAAAGTATTCAGCGAGAGAAAATGCTTTATTTAAATATGCTGTACGATATGATTGCTTACTCTATTAATAAAGATTTTGCAGCAATTGTTTTTGCCAGAACAGCTCTAGAAATAAAGAGTTCTGTAGGTGCAAAACCTGTAAAAATGTATGGACTTATATCCCATAGCAACACATTAGTAAATCCGTTTATGTCAAAAATATTCAAATATTTAGAACCAGAAGCGATTTGGCAAGAACGGAATCCTTTTAAATAATTTTAGGTAGCGAATAAGGAATTGCGACTTTCATTTGTTTGGGTAAAATTTCGATAATCAGTTTTGTTTCAACTCCGCAATATTCACCGTCAATTTGAAAACTAACTGGAATATTTGTGTTAATAATTGCTTTATTAGTAGAAATAATCTCTACATCATTAACGTCTAAAGGCATATTGCCAGTAATAATTTTCCCAAGAACTAATAAATCAATGTTTTTTAAGATAACCAATTCAAACTTTCCATCATCCATTATGCCATTTGGATTTATAGAAATACCAGTTCCATATTTTTGAGAATTGGCAATAACAATCATTCTTGCTTCACATTCTACCGTTGGGAAATCACCAGTAATGGTTGCAATAAATGGATCATGTAAATCAATCAAAGTATTTACCGTCTGTAAGGCATATCCTAATTTGCCTCGAATACTACTGTTTTCATAATTCTTAATCATTTCTGCATTTAAACCCAAATCACTTAGATGAATACTTTTTTTCCCATTTATAGAAATCATATCCATTTCCATATAATCATTGTGAAATGCAATTTCCAAATTTTCTTCTAATGATTGTGTCAAATTCAAATCTACTGCTAAGCCATTGGCAGAACCAGCAGGCAAAATTCCAATGATTACATCCCGCATTTCCATTGCTTCTGCAACCATCTTTACTGTACCATCTCCTCCTGCTACAATCATTCGTTTTGGCTTGTGTGTATTATAGAGTAAATTTAAATTATCACTATCAGAAATTCCAACTGTTTTATAAATCACCAAATTCAGATTTTCCTTTTCCGCAAAAATGGTTACCGAATTAATAAGTTCCGACTTATCAATTCCACCAGAAATAGGATTCACAACAAGGATTATATTATTTTTCAAAATTTATTCTATTTAATTGATTAAAAACTATTAAATTCATGTTTTATCAAAAGTACTACAATATATGAAACCAATTTTAAAATTATATCGAGGTTACGCCAATGAGCAAGAATTAATTGTCATGGGACATGTTTTTAAACCTACATCGATTCAGGATTATAATTTTCAAAAAAAGAATCTAAAAAACGCTACTTCTGTTATTAAAATGTTCCAAATAAAAACACAGGCAAATGCTGATGTGTATTTACAATACGACAATTCTAAAATTCATACCAAAACGTTAAACGACGGCTATTTTAAGTTTTGTGTACCATTAGATCAAAACAAAAATTATGGTTGGATAGATTATGAAGTAAGTATTATTTACCAAGATGAAACCATTATTACTAAAGAAAGTTATATTCGACCCCATAAAGGAAATTTAGGAATTATATCTGATATTGACGATACTTTTTTAGTTTCTCATACCCTAAACCCTTTGAAAAAATTATACGTTTTATTATTTAAAAACGTAAATAAAAGAAAAATATTTGACGATGTTGTTTCTCATTATCAAGCTTTGAGTACTGCTGGAAGAGCAAACACTGAAGAATTCAATGCGTTTTTTTATGTTTCCAGCAGCGAATGGAACTTATATCGGTTTATTACAAAATTTACTGAAATTCACCATCTCCCTAAAGCCGTTTTGTTATTAAAAGACATTAAGACAAGTCTAAAAGATTTTTTATGGACCGGTAAAGGAAGTCACAATCATAAATTTGAAAAGATAAAGCATTTATTAGAATTCTATCCAAATTTAGAATATATACTGCTTGGAGATGATTCTCAGCAAGACGTTTTTTTATATGAGGCTATTTCCAAAATCTTTCCGGTTACGGTAAAAGCAGTTTATATCAGGCAAACTGGGACTACCAAAAAACAAAAAGTAGTTGAAGTTTTAAAAAATTTAGAAACCATGCAAGAATCAATTTGTTATTATAAAAATAGCAGCGAAACAATTGCTCATTATAAATCTATTCGCATTATTGTATAAAAAAAGAGCCCTAAAATAGGGCTCCCATTATT
>CBDUEE010000150.1:0-7235 GCA_965366105.1 uncultured Flavobacterium sp.
AATACTGCTTCAATTCCAGCAGGATCAGTTCCTAAGATTTCAATAACACCTTCTTCAGTAGTAGGATCTTCATTGATAACAATTGTTGTTCCAGTACTTTTTTGTAATTCTTGAATTACTTTTCCACCAGGTCCAATTAAGGCGCCAATAAATGCATTAGGAATTCTTCTTGTAATGATTTTTGGAGCGTATGCTTTAACATCTGCTTTTGGAGCTGCTAAAGTTTCGATTAATTTTCCAAGAATATGCAAACGACCATCTCTAGCTTGAGCTAAAGCGGCTTCCATAATCTCGTATTTTAAACCGTCAATTTTGATGTCCATTTGACAAGCTGTAATTCCTTCAGAAGTTCCTGTTACTTTAAAGTCCATATCTCCTAAGTGATCTTCATCACCAAGAATATCAGACAATACAGCGTAACGATCTCCGTCAGTAATCAATCCCATTGCGATTCCAGAAACGGGACGAATCATTTGGATACCAGCATCCATTAATGATAATGTTCCAGCACAAACGGTTGCCATAGAAGATGAACCGTTAGATTCTAATACTTCAGAAACCACACGAATTGTATAAGGACAATCAGCAGGAATCATATTTTTTAACGCTCTTTGCGCTAAATTTCCGTGACCAACTTCTCTTCTTGAAGTTCCTCTTAAAGGACGAGCTTCACCAGTTGAGAATGGAGGGAAGTTATAGTGCAAGTAGAATTTTTCTTCTCCTTGTTGCGATGGGGAATCAATTTGGTTTGCTTCTCTAGAAGTTCCTAAAGTTGCTGTTGCCAACGCTTGAGTTTCTCCACGAGTAAACAATGCAGAACCGTGAACAGATGGTAAATAATCTACTTCACACCAGATATCTCTGATTTCTGTAGTTTTTCTTCCGTCTAAACGAGTACCTAAATCTAGGGTTACGTTACGAACTGCTTCTTTGTTGGTTTTTTTGAAGTATTTAGAAACTAAATCTCCATCTGCTGCTAATTCTTCTTCAGTAAATAAAGCTTTTACTTCTTCTTTTACTTCTTCAAATGCTGCAGTACGTTCTTGTTTTGAAGAACCTTTGCTCGCAATAGCATAAATTTTATCGTAAGATGCTGCTTTTACTTTAGCGTAAACAGCTTCATCTTCTCTTTCTCCCTCGTAAGTACGCACTTCTTTTTTACCAAAAGCAGCTTGCAAACGCAATTGTGCTGAAATTTGGTTTTTGATGTGTTCGTGTGCAAATTTAATTGCTTCTAACATTTCAGCTTCTGAAATTTCTTTCATTTCACCTTCTACCATTGCAATAGAATCCATAGAAGCTCCAATCATCATATCAATGTCAGATAATTCTAATTGTGCACGAGATGGATTAATGATGAATTTTCCATCAATACGACCAACTCTAGCTTCAGAAATTAATGTTTCAAAAGGAATGTCAGATAGCGCTAAAGCCGCCGAAGCTGCTAAACCTGCTAATGCATCTGGCATTACATCCTCGTCATGAGACATTAACTGAATCATTACTTGTACTTCTGCATGATAATCATCTGGGAAAAGAGGACGTAAAACACGGTCAACTAAACGCATTGTTAACACTTCGCTATCACTTGGTCTAGCTTCTCTTTTGAAGAAACCTCCAGGAAAACGTCCTGCTGCTGCAAATTTTTCACGATAATCTACCGTTAATGGTAAAAAGTCGATACCTGGACTTGCTTTTCTTGAAGAAACTACTGTTCCTAAAATAACAGTTTTTCCTATTCTTACTACTACAGATCCGTCCGCTTGTTTAGCTAAACGACCTGTCTCGATTGTGATGTTTCTGCCATCACCTAAATCGATACTTTCTACAAATAATTGTGGAATCATAAATTTAATTTTTTAGTTAAACATGGGTTCTAGTTGTGTTGTAGTTGTTGTTTTGCGTAGTTAATGCCTAAAACCCAATGAAAAACCGAACTTTTTTTATTTGTCAATTACATAATAAAAGTAATGACTGTAAGGAGAAGTCTTTATTCTAATCCCTTTTGTGTCAGGACCAAAATAGAATTTTTAGACTCTAAATTGTAAAATAAAAAAGAGGCACTTTCGCACCTCTTTTTTATTGATTATTTTCTGATATTCAATACTTTGATAATTTCACGATATCTGTTGATTTCAGTCTTTTTCAAGTAATCTAACAAAGATCTTCTTTTACCTACTAGCAATACTAATGAACGCTCTGTATTATAATCATGACGATTTTTTTTCAAGTGCTCCGTTAAGTGGCTAATTCTGTAAGTAAACAAAGCTATTTGAGCTTCTGATTTTCCAGTGTTTGTTTTTTCTCCGTGTTTAGCGAAGATTTCTTCTTTAATCTCTTTAGTTAAATACATTCCAATATTTGTTTAATGATTTTTATGTATGTCATACAGCTATTGTAAGACGGTTGCAAAAGTAATACAAAATTTTGAATTGACAATTACAATTAGAGAGTTTTACTTGGTTTTTCTAATTAGATGCTGTTATAGTAATTGGCAAGCTGTGTTCTATTACTGTTGCTATACCTCTAATTTTTGCAGGAATCCAATTACCACAGTTTATTAATACGTTGAGAACCTCGTTGTCAATATTTTTATCAAGTCCCTTGAGAACTTTTAAATTGCTCAATCTTCCATCTTTTTCTACTATAAATGAAAAGTAAATATTACCTGAGATTTTATTTGTTTTCAGAGCTTGTGTTTTGATCAATGCTTTAAAAATAGCACTCTGAAATTCTTGATTTCCTTTTTTTGGTCTAGCTTGTTCAAGCAATATCTTGTACGATACTGATTTTCCAGTTGAGTCAACTATTTTACCAGAAATAAATTTATCATTCTTGTATGAATCAGTAAACTTTAAGCCATCGTACTGTGCAGAACCAGTCCATTCACCATCTTTGAGTCCGTTTTTAACTTTTCCTATTATAGGAATTCCTGTTATGTCAAAGGTTTGGTATTCCCCATTTCCATCAATTACTTTATGTTGACGCTCTTTATTCCAAAATTGAACTATCTTATGATTTTTATCAAATCCTCCGCCATTGTCAATATACTCAATTTCAGATTCAATAGTTCCATCGTCAAAAAATCGAAATTCTTTTCCAATAATTCTATTTCTTTTGTAATTTGAAATTGATTTTCTAGAACCATTTTCGTAATAACTTATCAATGTTCAGTCTATTTGAAGTGTGTTTTTACTACTAGAAGAGCATTTCATTTGTATTTTTCCTGATTTGTAATAATCATTAATTTCATAATGATCGCTGTCAGAGGAGTAGTTTCTAATTATTCTATAAGAAGTATGATTATCCTCTACTGTTTCGTTTCCAGAAGCATCGAGGAGGATTTTTTTACTAACAATTTTAGGTGATTGTGAAAATGCCAAGCTTGTACTGAATATTAGTATTAAGAGATAGAGCTTTTTTTCATATTCAGTTACACAAGGGAATATTATAAGTTAATAAAGCTCTGCAATTTCTTTATTTACAAACTCTAAAAAACGCTCGTCTTCTTCTGTAAAAGGATCGATAACATGACTATCAATATCAATCTGACCTATATTTTCTCCATTCACGAAAAGTGGAACTACAATTTCTGACTTTACGGTAAAGCTACACGCAATGTAATTATCTTGAGCGGCGACATCAGGCACAACAAAATTATTGTTAGAAACTGCCACTTGACCGCAAATACCTTTTCCAAAAGGAATTACAGTATGATCAGTTTCTGCTCCTACATAAGGACCTAAATGCAAGGTTTGAGTATCGTGATTAGCAAAATAGAATCCTACCCAATTGTAATAGGAAATAGAGTCGCTCAGTAATTGGCAAATATTTAGAAGCTTTTCATCGCGTGAAAGGATTGTGTTCAAAGTTATTTCGGTTACTTTTGGTTGTAATTCTTGAAATGTCATCGTTTTGTTTTTATTTTGTAAAAGTATTTAAAGCAGTTTTGAAAATTACATAAATTTCTTAAAAAATAATAGACTTTGAAAAAATATTTTATTCTCTATAAACCTTTCTTGATTTTTCTGGCTAGCTTTTTTTTGACCTATAGTATTCTGACTTTTTTGTATCAAAATTATCTTAATGGTTTTGAGGAAAATAAAACGGATTCAATTACAAAATTAGTAGGTAGAAATACAGAGCAAGTTTTACTGTTGTTTGCGAATGATGCTTCAGTTGATGAAAGTTCGACAGATCCTTATTTAAAGTTGTTTTATAATCAAAAATATGTAGCGCGCATAATTGAAGGTTGTAATGCAATAAGTGTGATTATATTGTTTATTTCGTTCGTGATTGCTTTCTCAGGAAAAGTAATGCCAACATTGCTTTTTGTTTTTGGAGGAAGTCTGCTTATTTATGTGTTAAATGTCATTAGAATAGCAGCTTTAAGTGCTCTTATTTATTATTTTCCAAGACAAGAGTCTTTATTGCACGAAGTTCTTTTTCCTTTGTATATTTATGGTGTAGTCTTTATTTTGTGGTTAATCTGGGTTCGTAAATTTTCAAAGTATGCTTCAAAAAATAGTTAATAATAAAGTTCGAGTAATACAACTCCTTTTTTTGGTTTTGTTACTAGTACTTGTTCGTGCTTATGAAAACGAGCTATTTTATGATCCTTTTTTAGATTTCTTCAAACAAGATTTTACAAATTTACACTTGCCAAATGTTGATTTGCTTTCCTTATTTTTAGGAGTTTTTTTTCGTTACATATTAAACACCCTCTTTTCGTTGGGGATTATTTATGTGCTTTTTAAAGAAGTTATGATGATAAGGTTTGCATTTGTATTGTATTGTTTTTTCTTCTTAATTTTTGTTGTTACTTTTTTTTACGTTATCTACTTCACAACACAAAATCATAATTGGATTTTGTTTTATATTCGAAGATTTCTCATTCAGCCTATTTTTCTATTATTATTTATTGCAGGATTTTATTATCAAAAACAAAAATAACTAGCTTTTATTGAGTATCTTTAATTTGATATAATTTACTTATTATCAAATTAATAAAAGTATGAAAATAGTTAAACATTCTGGTCTTATTGTAGAGTTTAATCCTGCTAAACTTAAAAGTTCTCTTTTAAAATCTGGAGCAAGTACTAAAGTGGTGGATGGCATCATGAAACAAATTCAAGCAGAAATCTATGAAGGAATTTCTACGAAGCAAATTTACAAAATGGCTTTTGCATTATTAAAAAAAACTACTAATTCTCATGCTGCACGTTATAATCTTAGAGAAGCGATCCGATTATTAGGTCCTGCGGGGTTTTTCTTCGAAAAATACACAGCCCGACTTTTTGCTTCAGAACATTATAAAACCCTAACCAATTTGACTTTATACGGGAAATGCGTCTCACATGAAGTAGATGTAGTAGTCAAAAAAAATGATAGTATCGCAATGGTCGAGTGTAAGTTTCACATGGGTAGAGAGGCTGCCTCAGATGTGAAAGTTCCCATGTATATTTTGTCTCGATTTAATGACTTGAAAGATAGAAAGCATCCAATTTTTACAGAAAAAGATATGATTTCAAAGTGTTGGATTGTAACTAATAACCGATTTACTAAGGATGCAATTGATTTTGCCAAGTGTTCTGGGTTGAATTTATTAAGTTGGGATTATCCGCCTAATGATAATTTAAAAACAAAAAATGACAATAATGCACTTTATCCAATCACTTGCTTAACCACTTTAACTTTTGCAGAAAAAGATAAATTATTGGTTCTGGATATTATTTTGGTCAGAGAAATTGTCAATAATTCTGACTATTTAGAAAAGATAGGATTGTCTCCTAATCGGATTAAAAATGTTTTGAGAGAAGCATCGGAATTATGTAAGTACATTTAAAAATAGAAAATACTAATTAGTTTAAATAAAATCAATAAAATGAAAGTTAAATTTATAGGTGGTGCGGGAACTGTAACTGGTTCTAAAACATTAATAGAAAGCAATGGGGTTCGTATTTTAATTGATTGTGGATTGTTTCAAGGAATTAAGCCTTTGCGTGAAATGAATTGGGATCCTTTACCGGTTTTGCCATCAACAATAGATTTTGTTTTGTTGACTCATGGGCATTTAGATCATTGCGGTTGGTTGCCAAGGTTGGTAAATCAGGGTTTCAAAGGCGAAATTTATTGTACCAGCCCAACTGCGGCGATTACAAAACTGATTCTTTTAGACAGCGCTAAAATACAGGAAGAAGAAGCTGAGAAAGCCAATAAGGGAAAATATTCCAAACATGAAATTGCAGAGCCACTTTATACTATCGAGCAAGCGGAGAAAGTATTTCCACTTTTTAGAATAATTAAAGTCAACGAAACAATTCCTTTAGCTGCTGAAATTGAAGCGGTTTATACAAATGCGGGACATATCCTAGGGGCTTGTACTATTGCAGTAATGCTCGAAAATAAGACTTTAGTTTTTTCTGGAGATGTAGGTAGAGATGATGACGTATTAATGTATCCACCAACTAAGCCTAAAAAAGCTGATTATGTTTTTCTAGAAAGCACTTATGGTAACCGACTTCACCCGCATGCTGACACAAAATTAGAGTTAGAAACGTATGTTAATAACACGATTAATAATGGCGGTACTATTATCATTCCAAGTTTTGCTGTAGAGCGTGCGCAAACTATTATGTATTTGTTATGGCAACTTAAACAAGAAAAAAGAATTCCTGATGTTCCTTATATCATTGATACGCCAATGGGAATTAGTGCGCTAAATATTTTCAGAGATAATCCAAAATGGCATAAATTATCTCCAGAAGAAGTTGATAAAGTAGGTAAAATGTTTTTACTTGTTTCAGACTATAAGGAAACGAATGAAATAATTTTAGATAATCGACCTAAAGTCGTGATTGCTGCGAGCGGAATGATTACTGGTGGCCGTGTTTTAAGCTATTTGCAGCATTATATTGTAATACCAGAAACTACGATAATAATGGTTGGATATCAAGCAGAAGGAACGCGTGGAAGAAAATTATTAGATGGGGCTGAAGAAATTAAAATTTATGGTAAATATTATCCTGTAAAAGCAAAAATTGTAGAAATAGGTGGTTTGTCAGCGCATGGTGATCAAAAGGATTTAATTAATTGGTTATCAGAATTGGAAAGTAAACCTACAAAAGTGTTCTTAGTTCACGGTGAAAATCAACCTGCCGATGAGTTGCGAATAAAAATTCAAGAAAAATATGGTTTTGACTGTAAAATCCCATTGATTGGACAAGAATTTGAAC
>CBDUEE010000151.1:0-7110 GCA_965366105.1 uncultured Flavobacterium sp.
AGCTTTTGCAGAGCCCAGCCTAGCCACTCGGCCACGACGCCATCTCTTGAATGGACGGCAAATATACAGAAAACTTTTGATAATGCCAGCCTTCTTTTTTAAAAAATTATTGGATCTTTTCTAGTGCTTTTTTTACTAATTTCTGATCACTTGGAAACCAGCCTTGTGACATAATTATAAATCCAAAAACGACCAATAAAACACTCACAACTTTTTTAACTTTAAATATATTTTTAGCGGTCAGCTTATTTTTTAACTGCTTTGCAGCTAGTATTTTCGCAATATCAACAATTAAATAAGTTCCGATAACGGCTCCAAAAAATGTTGTAATTCGGGAAATATCCATTTCTAATTTTGGACCAATAGATATTAATACCAAAAACCAAAAAAGTAAAACACCAACATTAATGAAGTTCAGTAGAAATCCTTTTATAAATAAATTTCCGTAATTCTTCTTAATAATTTCAGTTGTTATATCGTCTTCACTTTGCTTTTTTCCTTCTTTTCTGAGTTGGATAAATGAAAATACTCCATAACCTGACATTAATAATCCTCCGATAATAAATACCAGAGGATCATCTTTTATGCTTAAAATCAATCTATAACTACTTCCGTAGGCTACTAATATAAAAACTATATCCGCCAAAATCACACCGATATCAAATACTAAAGCAGCGCGGAAACCCTTGGTAACGCTGGTTTCCAAAAGAACGAAGAATACAGGTCCTATTAAAAAACTTAATAAAATACCTAA
This sequence comes from uncultured Flavobacterium sp., assembly GCA_965366105.1. Classification (GTDB taxonomy): domain Bacteria; phylum Bacteroidota; class Bacteroidia; order Flavobacteriales; family Flavobacteriaceae; genus Flavobacterium. Next base: position 755 of record CBDUEE010000151.1, read on the forward strand.
TGGAATGGCTGTTAAAATATCTTGCAACATTACAATTAGTCTGTTTTATGAATACGGTCATTTCTGACCATCAAATTAGTTTACTTCTTTGATTGTACCGCCCAATGTTGTTTTCTTTTTTTGATTTTTTGGACTTCCGTAAATCAAAATATCTCCACCAGCAGTAACATCTGCTTTGATATAATCTGATGCATAAATACTTGCTTCTCCCCCAGCTTTTACCGTAACATTTGCTTGAGATGCAATCAATTTCTGAGCTTCGATAATTCCGCCAGTATTAATACTTGCATCAACATTTTTTGCTTCTCCGCTCACGTAGATTTCTCCACCTGTACTTACTGCTAACTCTGCTTTACTAACATCCATTTTGATACGTACTTGCGAACCTTGTTTCGAAATAATTTCCAAAGCTGTTTGAGTGATAACTTCAGAAGAAGTAATTACAGATCCTTCTCCAGCATTTAAAATATGGATTTTTTTGTAGTAAAGAGTTGCGGTAATATTCTCTCCTTGCAGTAAATTTCCAAAAGGCATTCTAATTTTTAGCTCGCCATTTTTGTTGATAACCTCTACTTCTGCGTGACGAGTTCCTTCAATTTCAATCTTATTTTCATTGCTTTGTACAAGATTTACAACGATGCGATCAAAGACTTTAACTTCATTAAAATCGCCTAAATTCTTAGATGTTTGCGCGTTTATAAACTGTGACGCTGCTAAAATCATTATCAAAAATATATTTTTCATTTTTTCTATTTAATTGTTATTATTTCTTGCGTAAAAATTTAAAATCTAACTGCTTCTTAACAAGATCAGCATTTTTCACTTTTACATAAACTTCATCTCCTAATTGCAAAATGCTTTTTGAAATTTCGCCTACTAGAGCAAACTGCTTCTCATCAAACGTATAGTAATCATCCTTAATTTCGCGTATACGGCACAAACCTTCGCACTTATTTGCAATTACCTCCACGAATATTCCCCATTCAGTAACACCGCTAATAACGCCCAAGAACTCTTCCTCTTGATGATCTTGCATATACTTAACTTGCATATACTTGATAGAATCGCGCTCTGCATTGGTCGCTAAACCTTCCATTTCTGAACAATGCTTGCTTTTCTTTTCAAAAAGTTCGGCATCAACAGATTTCGCTCCATCAAGATAATGTTGCAATAATCTATGAACCATAATATCCGGATAACGACGAATTGGCGAAGTAAAATGCGAATAATAATCAAATGCTAATCCGTAGTGACCAATATTATCCGTAGAATATTTTGCCTTGCTCATACTTCTGATGGCAAGAGTATCAATCATATTCTGCTCTTTTGTTCCTTGTACATCCTTCAATAAAGTATTTAGAGAAGTAGCAATTTCTTTTTTAGATTTTAAATTTATGCTGTAGCCAAATTTAGAAATCAACGCTTGAAGTGCATCTAGTTTATCTGGTTTTGGCTCATCGTGAATTCTATAAACAAAAGTTTTCTTCTGTTTTCCAATAAATTCTGCGACTTTTCTATTGGCAAGAAGCATAAATTCTTCAATAAGATGATTTGCTTCTTTAGATTCTTTAAAATAAACCCCTGTTGGTTCACCATCTTGATCTAAAACGAACTTTACCTCTACTTTATCAAAAGATATTGCGCCATCTACCATTCTTGCAGCACGAAGAATTTTAGCTAAGCGATCCATAATAACCGTTGCTTCAACAATATCTGCACCTACTTTATAAGATTCTCCTGTAATAGAAATATCTTCAGGAATGGTATCGTCACCTTCTGTTTCTATAATATGCTGTGCTTCTTCGTAAGCAAATCGTTGGTTTGAGTTTATTACAGTTCTTCCGAACCATTGCTCTACAACTTTTGCTTTCTGATCTAATTCAAATACTGCCGAAAACGTATATTTTTCTTCATTTGGTCTAAGTGAACAAGCAAAATTTGATAATACTTCTGGCAACATTGGTACTACTCTATCCACAAGATAAACAGATGTTGCTCTTTCATAAGCTTCATCATCTAATATTGTTCCTTCTTGCAAATAATGTGATACATCGGCAATATGAATTCCTATTTGATAATTTCCATTTTCTAATTTTTCAAAAGACAAAGCATCATCAAAATCTTTCGCGTCTTTTGGATCAATAGTAAAAGTCAAAACATCACGCATATCGCGACGTTTGGCAATTTCTTCCTGTGTAATTGAAGTATCAATATTTTGAGCAAAAGCCTCAACTTCTACTGGAAATTCATAAGGCAATCCGTATTCAGCAAGAATTGCGTGAATTTCGGTATCGTGTTCTCCTGGTTTTCCAAGGACATTTATCACAGAACCAAAAGGACTATCCGCTTTCTTAGGCCAATCATCAATTCTTACTACAACTACATCTCCTTGTTGTGCTTCACCAATTTTATCTTTTGGAATAAAGATATCGGTGTACATTTTGATATTTGTGGTAGATACAAATGCAAAGTTTTTCTGAATGTCAATAACACCCACAAATTCCATTTTCTTGCGTTCAAGAATCTCTACAACTTCTCCTTCAGATTTCTTTCCGCTACGTCTTTTATAAACATAGACTTTTACTCTATCGCCATCTAAACCGTGATTTAGATTATTTGTAGTAATAAAAACATCGTCTTCAAGCTCTTCACAGACAAAATAAGCAGTTTTTCTGCTAGTCATATCTAGAGTTCCTTCGTAGTAATCTTGACTTTCTGCCTTCACTAGGTATTTCCCTGGTTCAGTTTCAACTATTTTTTTATTGGATTTTAATATTTTAAGATCACGAATAATTTCGTTTCTACTTTTGGTATCATCCAAATCCAACTTGGCAACAATTTGTTTATAATCATACTCCTTGTTTGCGTTGCTTGAAAGAATCTTCAAAATCTTATCTGAATGATCTACATTCTTGCCTCTGGAATTTCCTGGTCTTTTTTTCATATATTTTTTATAATCTTCCGAAATTTACAAAATTTCTCGTTCTGCAATATTCGGACTGAATGTCAAAGGTAAAATATTAACGACGAATTATAACATAGATGTTAAAGTCTGCCATTCTCAGTTTACGTTCTTTCTTCTTCTTTTTGTTTTCAGAGTTGTGAACATCTATTATATATATAATATTTTCTTTAATTAAATTTATAAAAATTAGGAGGTTATTATGGTGTGTTGATAATGGCTATAACTTTCTGAGAAAAGTATTGAAAGCTAAGATTTGATTTGTTATAACAAGTTATTAACAGTCGTTTGAGTAGCTAATATGCAGACAGTCAATTAAAATTAATCTTTAGTTAACAGATCTTGATAACTATCAACATTATCAAATTGTAAATAAATATCATTTTGAAAATTGTTGACTATTGAGTTTTTGTTCTTGATAACTTTTCAGAAAGTTCTTCAAAGTTTTCTTGCATATCTCATTGTGATTTTTGCTTGGAAATATTAATCGTAATTGCAAAAAAAAGATATAAAAAACGTTAACGACTTATCAACAATTTAAGCCAGATAAGCTTCCCTTGATTACTAAGGCATTAGCATAAGATGTTAACAACGCCTTTTTATTGTAAAAATAGAGCATAATTAGAACTTAAAGTGTTTCTACAAATCTATTAATATGATTAATTTTACAACTTAAATTTACTTATCATGAAAATATCCATTGGCAACGACCACGCAGGTGTAGAATATAAAAATGCAATCGTAAAAATGTTGCAAGATCGAGGTTATGAAGTTAAAAATTACGGAACTGACTCAGAAGCTAGTGTAGATTATCCAGATTTTGGACATCCTGTTGCAACAGACGTGGCTTCAGAAAATGTCGATTTTGGAGTTGTTATTTGTGGCAGCGGTAATGGTATTAATATGACGGTAAATAAGCATCAAGAAATTCGTTCGGCTTTATGCTGGACAAAGGAAATTGCTGCTTTGGCAAGATTGCATAACGACGCAAATATTATTGCAATTCCTGCAAGATATACCTCTATAAATCAAGCAGTAGAAATGGTTCAAGCTTTTCTTGACACAAAATTTGAAGGTGGGAGGCATCAGAATAGAGTAGATAAAATTGCCTGCACATAATTCTTTTTGCATATCTTTTTTTACAAAAAATCCTTTTAATAATGCTTTTCATTTTTTACAAAGAATGAATTAGGTCGTCATTAGTAAGGATTTTTTCTATTTCAAAATAATTATAGTTACGTTACTATATTAGTCAAAATAACAAATGAGCGAAGAAAAACCACAATTAAAAAAGCAGTATTATCCTATAAATGATACTCTTAGAAGTTATCTCGAAAAATATAAACGACTCACCAAAACCAGAGTTTATTACGATGATTTAATGCGTTTTCAAGGAAGTGTCGTAGTTTATGATAGAGATGACAAGGATACTTTGTGGGTGAGAGTTTATTATAATGATTCTGATAGGACAGAAATTGATCACAGTTTAAAAAAAATCTACACTTTACTGCATTCGGACGGAGATGAAAGTAATATAGAATATCTAAATGTCGATTACGTTGATTTTTGCACTTTTGGTAATTCGAAACCATTTAGAGTTAAGGTTCGAAATATTCTGAATGACAATTACACGCATTTTTATATAAAAAAAGCAGATGCTTCCAGAGTTTTTGGTCTTGAATTAGAACATATAATTTCTCCAAATAGTATCAATTTTTTGGTTTTTGAAGATACCTTGGTTGAAGAACATATAATTGGAATTCCAGGAGATATTTTTTTAGAAAATAATTTAAAAAATTGTACCGAATTAGAAAAATCTCAGATTGCAAAAGAGTTTGTGAAGTTTAACGAGCGCTGTATGATTGGCCTTTTGGGCGATATGAGATCCTACAATTTTGTGGTGATTCCTACTTATGATTTTGATCAAAGAATCTTCAAAATTAGAGCAATTGATTTTGATCAGCAGAGTTATGAAGGTAGTTTTAAACTTTACAAACCACATTTATTCAAAGAAAATTTCAAATTTTCTCAACTAGTTCAACAGAAATTAAAGCCAGAATCAATTCTTCAATACCAAATTGAAGAGCGTTCATTGCTGGTAAAACGTTTGTATGATACTAAAGCTCGGTTGGAAAGTTTGATTGAAGCAATGAAATCGGCAAAATTGGCTCCAGATGAGCAAATTAAACAATTGCAGGAAGAAATTTACCAAATGACTTTGGATGTCAATTTTAGAAATGCCAATTCTATGGGCGAAATAGTTCAAGCAGCACTAAATTTTATGGAACGTAATTATAAGTTTGATGATGAGTAATCTTGTCAATTATTATAAAAGAAGTTCTTTTTAAATTTTTAAAAATGACCTCCAAAGAAAAGTACAATTATTTGAATAATAACTATACTCCAAAACTTAACCAAGTAACTGTTTTTGGAAGTTTTATGACGAAAGTAAAGCATTCCAATCCCTGAACCTATACTTCCACCTAGCAATGCTGAAGTTAAAAGAGCTTTTTCAGATATACGCCTTTGATGGGTTTGCGCAAGTTTTTTGTCATAACCCATTAGTAAAAAAGCACAAATGTTAACTGCTAAAAGGAGGAAGATTGTCGCCATTAATTTTTAATAGTTTTTATAGAGCAAAATTATAGAATCGAACACTAGTAATCGTGAAAAATTAAAATGTTACAACTGATTGTCAATTTATAGTATCAATATATAAAAGTTTATATTACTAATATACAAACGGATCTAAGAAATTATATACAAATATGAACCAAATTCAATTTATAAAATCGGAAGTAAATACTTCTGATAAAAATATCGAAGCAACCTTAAAATTGCTTTCAGAAGACTGTACAATTCCATTTATTTCGCGTTACAGAAAAGATCAAACAGGAAATCTTGACGAAGTTCAAATTGAAAATATTGCCAAGAAAAATGAAGAATTTCAGACAATTCAGAAACGTAAAGAGTCAATTTTAAAAACAATTGAGGAGCAAGGAGAATTAACGCCTGAGTTAAGGCAGAAAATTTCGAATTCTTTTAATTTAAATGAGATTGAAGACCTTTATCTTCCTTATAAGAAGAAACGTAAAACCCGCGCTGATACTGCGAAAGAGAAGGGTTTATTGCCTTTGGCGAAGTTGATTGTAACTTCTAATAATTCAAAAAATATTGATGACGCTTCCGCGAAATATATTACAGATGCAGTAAAAAACCAGGAAGAAGCGTTGCAAGGCGCAAGAGATATTGTGGCCGAATGGATTAGTGAAAATCCAGCGGTAAGACAGCAATTACGCTCATTATACCAACGTAGAGCTACCATTAGCACTAAAGTTCAGAAAGCAAAAGACGATGAAGAAGGTGCAAAGAAATTCAATCAATATTTTGAATG
>CBDUEE010000152.1:0-7093 GCA_965366105.1 uncultured Flavobacterium sp.
ATACTTATTTCAATGATTTATCAACAAAACAAAAGTTCTTTTTAGTTAATAATTTAAGGGAAATTTAACGCTTAAGTTATTATATTTTTTGTCTATTAGCTGACAAGACTTGTTATGGGAATAGTTTTTGTTTTCCAAACACTAATTCACTAAATTTACGATATTAAATATATATTATGGATGATAATTTTTCACCGAGAGTAAAAGATGTTATTACCTACAGCAAAGAAGAAGCTTTGCGACTCGGTCATGACTTCATAGGCACGGAACATTTAATGCTGGGAATTTTAAGAGACGGAAGCGGAAAAGCAATTCAAATATTGAACAACCTAGATGTTGATCTAGACCATTTACGTAGAAAAGTAGAAATTTTAAGCCCTGCCAGTCTAAGTTTAGAAATAAATTTAGATAAGAAAAATTTACACTTGACACGTCAAGCAGAACGAGCATTAAAAACTACTTTTCTAGAAGCTAAAGTATTTCAAAGCTCCTCTATAAGTACCGCACACCTATTATTGTGCATTTTGAGAAACGAAAACGATCCAACAACCAAGCTATTGAATAAACTTAAAATTGATTACGATATAGCTAAAGAACAATACATAAATATGACTCCAAACGAAGAAGATTTTATAAAAAAATTAAAAAAAAACAAATCGTAAAATGACAATTCAGAAAAAAATGACATTCAAAAAGAAGAAATTTTTAATAATCCCGCCAATAAATCAAACAAAAAATCTAAGACTCCTGTTTTAGATAATTTTGGGAGAGATTTAACAGAAATGGCTGAGGAAGGAAAGCTAGATCCAGTAGTAGGTAGAGAAAAAGAAATTGAGCGTGTTTCTCAAATTTTGAGTCGACGCAAAAAGAACAATCCATTACTTATTGGTGAACCTGGAGTAGGAAAATCAGCTATTGCTGAAGGTCTAGCGCTACGCATTATTCAGAAAAAAGTATCTCGAACTTTGTTCAATAAGAGAGTAGTTACTTTAGATCTAGCGAGCTTGGTTGCAGGAACTAAATATCGTGGACAGTTTGAAGAACGCATGAAAGCGGTAATGAATGAACTGGAAAAAAACGATGATATAATTCTTTTTATAGATGAAATACACACAATTGTTGGAGCCGGTGGTGCAACTGGTTCGTTGGACGCATCCAACATGTTTAAACCTGCATTAGCCCGTGGCGAAATTCAATGTATTGGAGCTACAACTTTAGACGAGTATCGCCAATATATTGAAAAAGACGGCGCATTAGAAAGACGTTTCCAAAAGATAATTGTAGAGCCAACATCTGTTGAAGAAACGATTACAATTTTGCACAACATTAAAAACAAATATGAAGACCATCACAATGTAACTTACACTGACGATGCAATCGAAGCCTGTGTAAAATTAACGGATAGATACATGTCGGAGCGCTTCTTGCCAGACAAAGCTATCGATGCTTTAGATGAAGCAGGTTCAAGAGTTCATATTACTAATATCGAAGTTCCTAAACAAATTTTAGATTTAGAACGTCAATTAGAAGATGTACGTGAATTGAAAAATGTAGTAGTAAAAAAACAAAAATATGAAGAAGCAGCTAAGCTTCGTGATGATGAAAAACGCATCGAAAAAGATTTAGCAATTGCACAAGAGCAATGGGAAGAAGATGCTAAAAACAACCGTATTGAAGTTACCGAGGACAACGTTGCCGATGTTGTTTCAATGATGAGTGGTATTCCTGTAAATCGTATTGCACAAACGGAGAGCAATAAATTAGCAAAATTACCAGAACTCATTGAAGGAAAGGTAATTGGTCAGCGAGAAGCAGTTATGAAAATTGCACGTTCTATTCAACGTAATCGTGCAGGATTAAAAGATCCTAACAGACCAATTGGTTCGTTTATTTTCTTGGGACAAACTGGTGTTGGAAAAACACAATTAGCTAAAGTATTGGCTAAAGAATTATTTGATTCAGAAGATGCTTTGATTCGTATTGATATGAGCGAATACATGGAAAAATTCGCAATTTCTAGATTAGTTGGAGCGCCTCCGGGATATGTAGGCTACGAAGAAGGCGGACAATTAACAGAGAAAGTACGAAGAAAACCGTATTGCGTAGTATTATTAGATGAGATTGAAAAAGCGCATCCTGATGTTTTCAACATGCTGTTACAGGTATTAGATGATGGTTATTTAACAGACAGTTTAGGACGAAAAATAGACTTCAAAAACACTATAATTATCATGACTTCGAATGTTGGAGCCAGACAATTGAAAGATTTCGGACAAGGTGTTGGTTTTGGTACTGCTGCTAAAGTAGCCCAAGCTGACGACAACTCTAAAAGTATAATTGAGAACGCATTGAAAAAAACTTTTGCTCCTGAATTCTTAAATAGAATTGATGATGTGATTGTGTTTAATGCTTTAGAAAAAGAACATATTGATTTGATTATAGAAATTGAATTGAAAAAGCTATACGCTCGTGTAGCAGAATTAGGATATCAGTTGAACCTTTCGGATAAAGCAAAAGCATTTATTGCAGATAAAGGTTTTGATAGACAATTTGGTGCTAGACCGTTAAAAAGAGCGATACAGAAATACGTTGAAGATGCTCTTGCTGAAGAAATAATTACTTCTAAAATAGCTTCGGGAGATGAAATTTTCATGGATATCGAGGAGGGTGCTCAGGAACTTACAGTACAAGTTCATAAAGCTGGCGAACCAACTAATTTATAGATTTATTTAAAAACATTTACTTTAAACCCGTTACGTTTTCATAACCTAACGGGTTTATTCTTTATGTTAAATAGTCTTTTTTTTCGAAAACAAATATTTACATTTGAGTAAAAATATTGAGACAATTAAAATTAATATATGTCAGACAACAAAGTCATTCTAGGGAGTGAAGAGTGGTGCTCTTTTCCAGAATTAGGGATTCCTACAATAAAAGCACGTGTAGATTCAGGTGCTAAAACATCAGCTTTGCATGCTATAAACATTGCTCCGTTTATAAAAAACGAAAGCAACTGGGTGAAATTTGACATCAATCCTATACAAAATAATTTAAAAACGGTAATTCACTGCGAAGCTAAATTAATTGACAAACGAATTGTAAAAAGTTCAAGCGGATTTCGTGAACATCGTTATGTAATTCAGACAAATCTCCAAATTGGAAATTCTTCTTGGCCAATAGAAATGACCTTAACCAATCGAGATTCAATGGGATTCCGAATGCTTTTGGGACGTGAAGCTATGAGTGGTAGAGTTTTGGTAGATCCAGAACAAAAATACCTTTTGGGGCAACCCAGTTCCGATACTCTAAAAGAACTATATAAAAATTCTGAAAAAGCAAGCTCTGGTTTACGAATAGGTCTTTTGGCTAGTAATCCTGAATTATACAGCAACAAACGAATCATGGAAGCAGGTGAAATGCGCGGTCATGAAATGCACTTTTTGAACATTAAAGAATGCTATATGAAACTGGACGCCAAAACACCAGAAATTCATTACCGCGGTGGAAAAATATTAAATCAATTTGATGCTATTATTCCGAGGATTCGACCAAGTATTACCTTTTATGGTTGCGCATTGACTAGACAATTTGAAGCTTTGAAAGTATATTGCTTAAACTCTTCGCATGCGATTACTCAATCCCGTGATAAGTTATATTCATTACAATTACTATTAAATCATGGTGTAGAAATCCCGACAACTGGATTTGCAAATTCACCTTTAGATACCGATGACTTGATAAAAATGGTTGGAGGACCACCATTGATTGTTAAACTACTAGAAGGAACTCAAGGAAAAGGAGTGGTTTTGGCCGAAACTAAAAAAGCTGCTGAGAGTGTTATCAATGCATTCAAAAGCCTAAACGCCAATATATTAGTTCAAGAATTTATAAAAGAAGCAAACGGAAAAGACATTCGTTGTTTTGTAATAGATGGTAAAGTTGTTGCAGCAATTCAACGCGAAGCGATGCCAGGAGAATTTAGAGCGAATATTCATCTAGGAGGAACAGCTTCTATCATAAAAGTAACTCCTGAAGAAAAACGTATTGCTATAAAAGCAACGAAAGCAATGGACTTAAAAGTGGCCGGTGTAGATATCATTCGCTCTTCAAAAGGACCATTATTACTAGAAGTAAACTCTTCTCCAGGATTAGAAGGAATCGAAGGTGCTACTAATAAAGATATTGCTGGGGAAATGATAAAAGCAATTGAGAAAAATTTTAAATTGAAATAATATAGTATCCTACATTACTAAATGAATCAATATCTTGATATAATTATTCGTAGCGCCGCCGTTTATTTTTTTATGGTAATCGCCTTACGCCTTTTTGGTAAAAAAGAATTGTCACAACTGAATACTGCTGATGTAATACTAATTCTACTCATCAGCAACTCAGTTCAAAATGCAATGGTAGGAAACAATACCAGTTTATGGGGAGGTTTAGCAGCTGCATCAATTCTTTTTACTATTAATTTTATTTTAAAGAAATTGATGTTTAAGTTCAAAAAATTTAGTGATTTCATGCAAGAAAAACCAGAAATTCTGATACATAACGGTACATTATATTTTAAAGTTTTAAGCAAATTAAATATCACATCTGACGAATTAAAGGAAGCAATGCGAGAACATGGAATTGAATATTTTAAGGATGTAAAACTTGCCATACTCGAAATTGATGGCAATATTAGTATTATTTCTGGTAATCAAAATTTAAAACAAACGCATTATAAGCGTAAACATATACACAAAAGTATGACTGGCATAAATTAATAAACACACTATAAAATTAGTTTATTGAATAATTTTCTTTAAATTTAGAGGTGTTTTTTTTCTATAAATAACACTTTACATTTATCAGAACAAGGAATGTAACCATTTATACTTTTCGTCTTTACTAAACTAAAATAAAGATTTATCTACTAAAATTTTAAAAACAACCATAGACAAATCGAAAAGATAAAGAAGGCTATAATAACTTTTAGAAAGCTTAAGTTGAAACTATTTTGATTCCGCTTAAAATAAAAAACAATACTAATGAATAAAGTAACAGCACACATTGATAAAGCACAATACAAAACAGTAATAAAATCAGCTAATCACACCCTCATTTCAGATGAACCCGAAAGTGCGGGAGGGATGGATTTAGGTTTTGCACCAGATGAATTACTCGCCTCCTCCCTGGCCGCTTGTACATGTATTACTTTAAGGATGTATGCCAATCGAAAAGAATGGAATTTAACGGATGTAAAAGTAGAAGTTACTTTTGCAAAAGACCCAATAGAAAATAAAACAACCATAAAAAGGGATATTGCACTATTTGGAAATTTAGATGATGAACAAAAGGCGAGGTTATTGATCATCGCTGATAAATGTCCAATGCATAAACTTTTGACTAATCCCATTGAAATAACTACCGATCTAAAGTAGAACTCAGGTAAATCAAAAACTAGTTCTATTGCTAAAACATATTTTATTTATTAGAAAAAAAAATGCATAAAAAAAACCATTCATTGCGAATGGTTTTTTTGTATAAATTAAGTTCTATTAAATAAATATAATCAAGAAATAGTAAATTAATGCTGCTAAAATTGCTGAAATTGGAATTGTTAATACCCAAGCCCAAATCAAACTTACAGTCATACCCCAACGTACCGCAGAAACTCTTTTAGTAAGTCCTACTCCAATAATAGATCCCGTAATCGTATGTGTGGTACTTACAGGTACTTTAAAATGCTCCGTGAAATATAATGTTAAAGCTCCCGCTGTTTCTGCTGCGACTCCTTCAAAAGAAGTAACTTTAGTAATTTTTGACCCCATCGTTTTCACGATTTTCCATCCTCCGCTCAAGGTTCCTGCTGCAATAGCAGAGTAACACGCAAGAGGAATCCATTCTGGCATTTTAAAGTCTCCATCAGCGTTTGGAAGCACTACATCTAACCAATCCGGAAGACTGTCTTGTGTAATTCCACTAGTGTGAATATAAACAGTAACTGCAGCTGCTATTATACCCATTACTTTTTGAGAATCATTACCACCATGACCTAAACTAAAAGCCGCAGAAGATATTAACTGCATCTTTTTTAACCAATAATTCGATTGATGTAGATTTAAACTACTGAATATCATACAAAAACCACTAATTGATAGGACAATAAAGGCTACTAAAAACCATTTAATGTTGTGAGATTCTAAAGCTACACTCCAAAAATGAGAATCGAAACGAGGTTTTTTAATGTGATCGTAATAAACCATCTGACTTTCAACAAACCAAATTGTCAATATCATTAAAAAAACGGTAAATATTTTAGGATAAATACTCTTTTTAGAAGCATTCAGAAGCCAAATAGAGATCAAATATGACATCAATGCTCCCAAAACAGGAGCCAAAACAATAAAGGCAATAATGATTAAAACTCCCGAAGGAAAACCACCATCTTTTCCGGCTGTGTACCAGTTGACAGTTTCATACCAATAAGAAGTATAGGTTTTTGCACCATCTACAATTGTATATTCAAAAAAACCATGAACTGCAATAGCATGTGCAATAGCAGCTCCTGCAAAACCACCGATCAATGTATGAGAAGAACTTGATGGAATTCCTTGCCACCAAGTAAATAAATTCCAAATAATAGCTGCAATAACTCCTGCAAGGATTACAACTAAGTCTATTTCTAAGGTATTGGCAGTTTTCGCAACAGTATCCGCTACACCAAAACCAAAAACCCAATAGGCTAAAAAGTTAAAAAAAGCTGCCCAAACTACCGCCTGGAAAGGAGTTAATACTTTTGTAGCAACAACGGTTGCTATAGCATTGGCAGCATCATGAAAACCATTGATGTAATCAAAGATTAAAGCCAAAACTATGATAACTATAAGTAGAGTAAATTCCATAATTATAATTTCAGAATAAAACTGATTGGATTAAGAATGTTTTACAGAAATTGATTCTAGAACACTTGCTACACTTTTGCATTTGTCAGCAGCATTTTCTAAAACTGATAATACTTCTTTGTATTTAATAATGTTTTTGGCATCTGTCTCATTTTCGAATAAATCAAGAACTGCTTTATCATAAACATTATCTGATTTATTTT
>CBDUEE010000153.1:0-7090 GCA_965366105.1 uncultured Flavobacterium sp.
ACATCATATCAGCACCGTGCATTTTACACAATCTGCGATAAGGCGGATCGCTCACGTCTTCCATAGGTGCGAGTAGTAAAGGGAAATCAGGTAATTCTATGTTGCCAATCTTGACCATCTGCTTAATTTTTTTGCAAAATTACAACTTTCAACTCAAGTCTAGAAAATTTTCTTTTCGGTTAAATATTTCCAGTATCGCTTTGGGACGTGTTGTAAATGTAATTTTGTGTTTTTTCTTTCTTTAATATTGGTGTGATCAAAATATTCCCACCATAATTTTTGGTATTCAATTTCAGAATCGGAGAAAACGGAACTGCTTTTATCATCAATTAATTTGAGGTCCAAATCTAAAGATACTATTTCAACATTTTTTAAATCGTAAAAAACGCCATATTTTCTGCGAAGGTCATAAATAAGCCATTTTTGATCTTGATATCTATTTTTAAAATGATTCATTATCAAAGTTAAAACATCAAAATCCGGATCAATTTTAGCAAAGTAAATTCCATCTTTTAATAATTCAAATCTAATAAAGGCTTCCATTCGATGCTTTTCTCTGCCGACACTTTTTGTTAATTGTGAAACCTGCAAAACAGCGTCGTTAGAAAAATCTTTCATCACATTCTGATTTTTATTGGCCACAGTGTAATTAATCACTTTAAACAAAAGATCTTCCACACCCACTTTCTCTGACAAAAAAGCATAAATCAAAGTCCGAACTCCATCATTTTGCAACTGATCTGTAAGCTTTTTAATCACACGATCAGACTTTGTAACATCTGTTACAATTTCTATAGGAGTAGCGAAAATATTTTGCTGTGAATCGTCTTTTTTTATGATTTTCGGTTGTTGATATTTGAATTCGAAAATCTCAAAAATAGCAGTCAAAAAACCTTCAAAAGTACTATCGTAAGAAAGAATCGTCATTGAGTAATGATAATTGGTTGCTAAAAGGATTTTCGAATTTTGATTTGGTGTCAGACAAAATTATTTCTTTTAAATTCAAGGCATTTAAAAACTTAAGATGTGAATTTTCACTACTTACTGAAATGAAATAGCGAGCACGATTAACCGCTACGCCAATTTTCTTGAGAGGTTCTAAAGTAAGATTTTGAAAACGCCTGGCTTGAACAATCTTATGCGCTGATTTTACTCCGATGCCAGGAACACGCAAAATCATTTCTAAAGATGCATTTTGAATAATTACTGGAAATTGAGTAATATTCCGCAAAGCCCAACTCATTTTTGGATCTACTTCTAAATCTAAAAACGGATTACTTTTATCCAGAATTTCATTGGCTTTAAAGCCATAAAAACGCATCAACCAATCGGCTTGGTACAATCTGTTTTCTCTAACTAAAGGAACTTGAGCGCCAATTGCTGGCAATCTGGCATCATTCGAAATGGGCACATAACCAGAATAATACACGCGTTTAAGATCGAAATTTTTATAAAAATGATCTGCCACTTGAATGATTTGAAAGTCATTCTCCTGCGAAGCGCCCACAATCACCTGCGTACTTTGACCTGCAGGAGCAAATTTTGGCGTGCTTTTAAATTTTTTCTTTTCTTCTTTATATTGAATCAATTCATTTTTGACAAAACCCATCGGTTTAATCATGTCTTGATGGTTTTTATCTGGCGCTAAAAGTTTAAGTCCAGATTCTGTAGGGATTTCTAGATTCATACTCAATCTGTCAGCATACAATCCTGCTTCCCGCATCAACTCATCCGATGCGCCTGGAATACTTTTGAGATGAATGTATCCATTAAAATTATGTTCGAGACGTAATTTTTTAGCCACTCGAACAAGGCGTTCCATCGTATAATCGGCGTTTTTAAAAATTCCTGAACTCAAAAACAAACCTTCGATATAATTTCTTCGGTAAAAATTTATAGTTAAATCTACGACTTCTTCCACCGTAAATGCAGCCCGCTGAATGTCATTACTTTTGCGAGTAACACAATAAGCACAGTCATAAATACAGAAATTAGTGAGTAGTATTTTAAGTAACGAAACACAACGGCCATCCTCAGTATAGCTATGACAAATTCCCGTTGCTGAAGAATCTCCCAATCCTTTGTTTTTATTTTTACGATTTCCACCGCTAGAGGAGCAGGACACATCGTACTTAGCGGCATCTGCCAGAATCTCCAGTTTTTCTTTTACTTTTTCGTAATTCAATAGCAAGTATTTAAAGATTTAATACTGCAAAATTAAGTATAAAGTTTCGTGTAACTAGGTAACAATTAGTTAATTTAGAGCGTAGAAGTTGTTAAAATTGAATGCGAATTAAATACGCAAAATTGTTAAAAACTTTACCTTATATTTGCACATTAAATGCAGTAGCATTTGGATTTTAAATTGACAGACACAGAAGATGAAGCATATTAGAAATTTTTGCATTATTGCACATATTGACCACGGTAAAAGTACGCTTGCTGACCGTTTATTAGGGGCAACCCAAACCGTTACGGCTCGTGAAGAAAAAGCACAGCTTTTAGACAATATGGATTTAGAGCGTGAACGTGGGATTACGATTAAGAGTCATGCGATTCAGATGGAATACACGTATAAAGGAGAAGAATACATCTTAAACTTGATTGATACTCCTGGACACGTGGATTTTTCATATGAAGTTTCCCGTTCTATTGCCGCTTGTGAAGGCGCGCTTTTGATTGTGGATGCAGCACAAAGCATACAGGCACAAACGATTTCGAATTTATACTTAGCTTTAGAAAACGACTTGGAAATTATTCCCGTTTTAAATAAAGTAGACTTACCATCTGCGAATCCTGAAGAGGTTTCTGATGATATTATTGATTTACTAGGTTGTGATCTGGAAGATATTATTCATGCTTCTGGGAAAACAGGTTTTGGTGTCGAAAATATTTTGGCAGCAATTATCGAAAAAATTCCCCCACCAAAAGGAAATATAGCCGAACCATTACAAGCTTTGATTTTTGACTCTCACTATAATCCTTTTCGTGGAATTGAAGTTATTTTCCGTGTAAAAAATGGAGAAATTAAAAAAGGGCAAAAAATCAAATTCATGGCTACAGGCAATGAATATTTTGCGGACGAAATTGGTACTTTAAAATTAAACCAAGTTCCTAAACAAGTAATTTCAGCAGGAGATGTAGGTTATTTAATTTCTGGAATAAAAGAGGCAAAAGAAGTAAAAGTGGGTGATACTTTGACGGATGCAAAAACGCCAACAACTAATATAATTACTGGTTTTGAAGATGTGAAACCAATGGTTTTTGCTGGAATTTATCCTGTTGATACTGAAGATTACGAAGAGTTGAGAAACTCTATGGAAAAGCTACAATTGAACGATGCTTCATTGGTGTTTTTACCAGAAAGTTCTGCGGCATTAGGATTTGGTTTCCGTTGTGGATTCTTAGGAATGCTTCACATGGAGATTATTCAAGAGCGTTTGGAGAGAGAGTTTAACATGACCGTTATTACTACCGTGCCCAACGTTTCGTATCATGCGTTTACTAAAAAAGATCCGGAAACAATTCTGATTGTAAATAACCCTTCTGACTTGCCTGAACCTTCTCGTTTAGATCATGTTGAAGAACCTTTTATAAAAGCCACTATTATTACAAAAGCTGATTACGTAGGAAACGTGATGAGTTTGTGTATTGAAAAACGTGGTTTGATTACCAACCAAACGTATTTGACTACTGAACGTGTAGAGCTAACTTTTGATATGCCATTGGCAGAGATTGTATTTGACTTTTATGATCGTTTGAAAACCGTTTCTAAAGGATATGCCTCATTTGACTATACACCAATAGGAATGAGAACCTCTAATTTAGTAAAAGTAGATATCTTATTGAATGCAACAATCGTAGATGCTTTATCGTCCTTAATGCACGTTGACAATGCTTACTCGATTGGTAAAAAAATGTGTGAAAAGCTGCGAGAATTAATTCCGAGACAACAATTTGATATTCCTATTCAAGCTGCCATTGGAGTAAAAGTAATTTCTCGCGAAACGATCAAAGCATTGCGCAAAGATGTAACTGCAAAATGTTACGGTGGAGATATTTCACGTAAACGTAAACTTTTGGAGAAACAGAAAAAAGGTAAAAAACGTATGAGATTAGTTGGGAATGTTGAAATTCCACAAGAAGCATTTATGGCGGTTTTGAAATTGAATGATTAAAAAGTATTAAGAGTATAGTATTAAGTATTAAGACAAACCTGATGATGAAAATTGTCAGGTTTTTTTGTTAAAACAAATCCGTGCCATCATTGGCTACAAAACTTTGTACCTTTGCACCTCAAAACAATTTAAATATAGAATGAAGTTCGCTTTGTTCCTCGCAATAACTATGATAGAAGATAAAAACCCACAACGTACTAGTATCGCACAATTAGGAGAATTCGGACTAATAGATCATTTAACAAAAAACTTTAAAATAAATCAAGCTTCCACACTAAAAGGGATTGGTGATGATGCTGCCGTATTGGATTTTAAAGACAAAAAAGTAGTTGTTTCTACTGATTTATTAATTGAAGGGGTACATTTTGATTTGGCGTATATGCCATTAAAACATTTGGGATATAAAGCAGTTGTTGTAAATGTCTCTGACATTTGCGCTATGAATGCCAAAGCGACACAAATTACGGTTTCTGTAGCCGTTTCAAATCGTTTTCCTTTGGAAGCATTAGACGAATTATTTGCTGGAATTACACATGCAGCTACTGAATATAATATTGATGTAATTGGTGGTGACACCACCTCATCACAAAAAGGATTAATCATTAGCATTACAGCTATTGGCGAAGCAGATGAAGAGGAAATAGTATATAGAAATGGTGCGAAACAAACCGATTTATTGGTGGTCACTGGTGATATTGGAGCCGCTTATATGGGATTACAAGTTTTAGAACGAGAGAAACAAGTATTTCAAGTTAACCCAAATTCACAACCTGATTTAGATGCATACACGTACTTAATAGAACGTCAATTAAGACCTGAAGCTCGCAAAGATGTTCGCACTTTGTTGCATGCTTTAGAGATAAAACCCACATCAATGATCGATATTTCAGATGGTTTATCATCAGAAATCATGCATTTATGTAAGCAATCTAATGTTGGCTGTAATCTTTATGAAGATAAACTTCCTATAGACCCTCAGTTTATAAATGTATGTGAGGAATTTAATATTGATAGCACAACTGTGGCCATAAATGGTGGAGAAGACTATGAATTACTTTTCACAATTGCGATGGAAGATTTTGAAAAAATAAAAGGAAATCCAAACTTTACAATTATAGGACACATGACCCAAGAAAGTGAAGGAATTCATTTAATAACGAGAGCCAATACTAAAATTGCTTTAAAAGCGAGAGGTTGGAACGCTTTAGCAGAATAATTCTTGACAACTACCATAAAAACGACACTTTTTCAAGTGTCGTTTTTACTTTAAGGATCTAAAACAAAAGTCCTTTACTTTTAGCTTCGCGAACTAAATCGGCATCACTACCTTGCTCTACTAATAGCAATTCCTTTAAGTTTATTTTTCGTTGCTTTATTGCGGCTAAAGTTAGTGGTATGTACTGATTCATATCATTCAGTTTAGTTCCTTTGGACAAATGAAATAAAATTTGCTTGTCTAATGGATCAATTTCAATTGTATCTACTTCAGCTTGACTTATCATTTTAAGAACCGATTCACTGTAGTATTTTTTATTTTTTATAACTGTATCAAAAGCAAAAAGCAATTCATCAAAGGTTAAGTCATTTTTAATAACCAAACCATGCGGATTAATTGTCTTTATAATTGTCTTTATTTTTAGTAATTCACTAAACATGGTTAACAATATAATTTTGCAATTTGGCATATATTCTAAAAGCAATTTAGCTAAATCTTCTCCAGAAAAAATATTTTTTTCTTCATAAGAAGGCATACTAATATCCAAAAAAGCAATGTCAAAGTGATCTATACTCCCATCGGTGATTATATTGTATGCTTTCTCACAATCATTGGCTTGAGTGATTACAAATTCAAATTCTTCAGGCTTGTATCGAGTAATTGCATTTTTATACCCTTGTATAATAAAAGGATGATCATCAACAATCAATATATTACTTTGTTTCTTTTTTATTGTTGAATCCATTATCAAATGTTCTTAGTTAATTATTTTTTATTCAATAGGAATCGTAATAATTATAGTTGTTCCCTGTCCTTTATTCGATTTTATTTCTACTTGACCCTTACATTCCTGAACTCTAAAAAGGATGTTTTGAATACCAATCCCTTTTTTAGCTGTTTTAAGATTAAAACCTATTCCATCATCGATAATTTCAAGTTTAAGATTATTTTCTGCTTGAGAAAACGCTACTTTTATGGTATTAGAATCTGCGTATTTATTACTGTTTTGAAGTGACTCTTGAATAATTCTATATAAATTAATTTTAACAGCATTATCAATAGATTCCCATCTAATAGTAGAATCGATAACTGAAATAAATTTTGATTTATAGGTCTTACGCTGTTCTTCAAACAACCTATCTAGTATAACAACGAAATTATTGATTAATTCTGATTTTTCTTTACTTAAATCATGAGAAATTTCACGAATATCTTGTTCGATATTTTTTAATTCTGACAAATAGGCTGTTCGTTGTTTTATTGCTATTTGATCCTGAAAGCCATTTAAACCGTCTAAATTCATTCGAACACCAAACATTCGCCCTAATACACCGTCATGTAATTCGCGAGCAACTCTATTCTTCTCTTTGATCCTATTCTCTTCAATTGTACTTTGCTGCGATAACATTAAATTATAAATTTCTGCATTGGCTTTTTGTTGCTCTTGTTTGAACAACAATTCTCTGTTTTTTGTCTTCTGCGTTTTAATGATTAAAATAAGAATTCCCAAAACGGCAAAAGCACTAAAAAAATAAACCATATTTCTATTCCTAATCATCAAATCAGAGTTCTCACTTTTTATCTGATCTGTTTCATATTCGATACGAGTAAATTTCTCTCCTATTTTTCTCTCTGAACTCTGCAAACTATCATTAATACGAATGTATTGTTTAGCATAAAAAGCCGCTTTTTTCGG
>CBDUEE010000154.1:0-6996 GCA_965366105.1 uncultured Flavobacterium sp.
GTACAAATAGGATTTAGTCCTGCTCTTGCACTAGAAATAGGATATTTGAATAGTTTTCAAGAAAGGTCAAATGGAGTTGATTATTTCAATAGAGATATAATTAGATTCAGCTTTATTCATAAAGTTAAAATATAATTTTAGTTCAAGGATTTTCTAATGAAAATTCAAAATAATATAAGATAATAAAATACGATCTCGACTTTCATTACTTCTGATGAGGTTGGAAGAAGGATAAAAATAAAAGAATTTATATGGAAGTTTTAAAAATAGCAACAGCAGGAAGTGTAGATGACGGAAAAAGTACATTAATTGGAAGATTACTATACGACACACATTCATTGACTTCAGATAAACTAGAAGCAATAGAAAAAAGTAGCAAGCAAAAAGGATATGATTATTTAGATTTTTCTTTGGCGACAGATGGTTTAGTTGCCGAGAGAGAACAAGGAATCACCATTGATGTGGCGCATATTTATTTTTCTACAGCTAAAAAAAGTTACATCATTGCTGATACACCGGGACATGTTGAGTACACTCGTAACATGGTTACAGGAGCTTCGACCTCGCAGGTGTCAATTATTTTAATTGATGCGCGTAGAGGAGTAATTGAACAAACGTATCGTCACTTTTTTATTAATAATTTATTGCGCGTTAAAGAGGTGATTGTTGCTGTAAATAAAATGGATTTGGTTGATTATTCGGAGGAAGTTTATAATAAGATTAAAGCCGACTTTGAAGCTTTAAATGCAAAAAGTACTTTTAAAGAGCAAAATGTAAGTTATATTCCACTAAGTGCTTTAACAGGAGATAACGTAGTAAGCAAAACAGATGCAATGCCTTGGTACAAAGGACAAACGATTCTAGAGCATCTTGAAGCATTAGAACCAGCAGATGTATACGAAAAAGGACAAGCTCGTTTTCCTGTTCAAACCGTAATTCGACCTAAAACAGATGATTATCATGATTTTAGAGGATATGCTGGTAAGCTTTACGGTAACAATATTAAAGTAGGAGATGCGGTAACAGTTTTACCTTCATTAACAGAATCTAAAGTGTCTAATATTCACTTTTTCGATAAAGAATTTGATGAAGCTTCTGTAGGTTCTTCGATTACAATCGAATTAGAAAATGATATCAATGTGACTAGAGGTGACATGATTGTAAAATCTTTAGAATTGCCTAAAGTAGAAAAAGACATTAATACAACGGTATGTTGGATGGATAGTAAAAAACTAGTTCCAGGGGCAAAATATTTCGTACAACACAATACAAACAGAGTTTTAGCTAAGATAGAGAACGTAAAAAATGTAATTGCAACTGATTATTCAGGAACAAAGGAAGCCTCTCAATTAGCTATTAACGAAATAGGAGAAGTAAATATTAAGTTAAGCAAAGCAATATATTTTGATGCTTACAATGATAACA
The DNA here is from genome assembly GCA_965366105.1 of uncultured Flavobacterium sp. GTDB lineage: Bacteria > Bacteroidota > Bacteroidia > Flavobacteriales > Flavobacteriaceae > Flavobacterium. The sequence continues at coordinate 1,426 of CBDUEE010000154.1, forward strand.
AATCAAATGGTGCTTTTATCTTAATCGACGTTGCGACCAATACAACTGCAGGAGTAGGGTTTATAAGGTAGATCCGCCTAACCCCCAAAGTGGAACAATAAAAAAGACATTAATAATTTCCCATCATGTTTCCCCTTCCTTCGGAGGGGTTCAAGGGGAGGAATACACAAAGGAAATGCAAAGTTTTAGAACAGAAATTGAAAATCCAATTGTCCAAAAAGAAATAATTGAATTAGAAAAAAAGATTCACGCGTTCCGTGGAGGTACAATTGATGGAGAACGTTTTCGCAGTCTTCGTTTAGCACGTGGAATTTACGGTCAACGTCAAGAAGGAGTGCAAATGATTCGTATCAAATTGCCTTATGGGAAAGTAACAAGCGAACAATTAGTACGTATTACAAAAGTTTCTGATGAATACTCTACTGGTCGTTTGCATATTACAACGCGTCAGGATATCCAGATACATTATGTGAGTCTAGACAGAACACCTGAACTTTGGGCAAACTTAGCCCAAGACGATATTACGTTGCGTGAAGCTTGCGGAAATACTGTTAGAAATATTACAGCAAGCGAATTAGCAGGCGTTGATGTCAACGAACCTTTTGATGTGACACCTTATGCACACGGAATGTTTCAATACCTGTTGCGAAATCCTATTTGCCAAGAAATGGGACGTAAATTCAAAATATCATTCTCTTCTTCTGACGAAGATACTGCTCTAAGTTATTTACATGATTTGGGTTTCATTCCAAAAATTGTAAATGGAGAAAGAGGTTTCAAAGTTATGCTAGGTGGCGGATTAGGATCACAACCTATTCATGCCGAATTATTAAGCGATTTTATTCCAGCAAATCAAATTGTGCCAACAGCTGAAGGTATCATTCGTGTTTTTGACAGACATGGGGAGCGCAATAAAAGAATGAAAGCACGTATGAAATTTTTAATCAAGGATATAGGAAAAGAAGCGTTCCTAGATTTGGTTGAAAAAGAGAAAAAAGCAATCGCTTTTGAAACCTATGAAATTGATACTACTGGCTATGATGAAGCGATTCCTGAACCTTTATTAGAAGTGCCAAAAGTTACGATTACAGACATTGCCGCTTACGAATCTTGGAAAGCTTCAAGTGTGATTCCTCAAAAACAAAAAGGATATGTTGCTATTGGGATCAAAGTATTATTAGGTGATTTTTATACTGATAAAGCGAGAGTTTTAGCCGATTTAATAAAAAATTACGCGGCTAACGAATTGCGTTTTTCACTGCGTCAGAATATTGTAATTCGGAATGTAAAAGAAGAAAATCTTGCTTTCTTTTATCAAGAATTGGTAAAATTAGACATGGTTACTTTAGGATACAATTCCACTGCTGATATTACGGCTTGTCCTGGCACAGACACTTGTAACCTGGGAATTGCAAGTAGTACAGGAATTGCTGAAGAACTTGAAAAAGTAATTGCCGCAGAATATCCAAAATATAAAAATAACCTCGAAATCGAAATAAAAATTAGTGGTTGCATGAACGCTTGCGGGCAACACAATATGTCAGCTATTGGTTTTCAAGGAATGTCAATTAATTCGGGTAAATTAGTTGCTCCAGCCTTACAAGTTTTATTAGGAGGAGGACGTTTAGGGAATGGTAATGGTCGTTTTGCCGATAAAGTTATTAAAATTCCAAGCCGAAGAGGACCTGATGCTTTGCGTTTTATCCTAAATGATTTTGATGCTAATGCTAACGGAACTTCATTTCTTAATTATTATGAAGAAAAAGGAGAGAAATATTTCTATGAGTTTTTAAAACCTTTAGCCGATATAACAAATTTAACCGAAGCCGATTTTGTAGATTGGGGAAATGCCGATAACTACGTAAAAGCAGTTGGAGTAGGAGAATGTGCAGGAGTTGTAATCGATTTAGTGGCTACTCTTTTATTGGAAGCCAAGGACAAATTGACATTCGCACAAGAAGCTTTCGAAGATAAAAAATGGTCGGATGCCATTTATCATGCCTATTCCGGTTTTGTAAATGGTGCCAAAGCATTGCTACTTTCAGAAAATCAAAAAACAAATCATCAGGCAGGAATAATAGACTTATTTGATACTGTTTTTGTAGCAACAAATAAAATCCCGTTACAATCGACCTTGAAAGAATTAGTATATCAAATCAATCAAAATGAACCTACTGCTGCTTTCGCTAAAAAGTACATAGAACAAGCAATTGCTTTTTTCGATACTATTGAAGCATTCAGGGCTAAAGATATAGAAGATGAAAAATAGAATAAAACCTCAAGTATCTTTAGTAGGAGCTGGTCCAGGAGACCCGGATTTACTTACCATCAAAGGGGCAAAAGCTTTGGCCGAAGCCAATGTGGTTTTGTATGATGCTTTATCTAATGACGAACTTTTAGCTTTTGCTCCAAAAAAAGCATTGAAAATATTTGTTGGAAAAAGAAAAGGCTGTCATGCTTACACTCAAGAGGAGATCAATCAGTTAATTGTGGATAACGCATTGACTTATGGGCATGTTGTTCGGTTGAAAGGCGGTGATCCATTTATTTTTGGTAGAGGAAGTGAAGAAATAGAATTCATAGAAAGTTTTGGAATCCCTACATTTGTAGTACCTGGAATTTCATCATCGATTGCGGTTCCAGCCTCTCAAGGAATTTCTTTGACAAAAAGAGGTGTTTCAGAAAGTTTTTGGGTCATTACAGGAACTACTTCTGCTCGAAAATTGTCAGCTGATGTTGCTTTGGCTGCTCAATCTACAGCAACTGTAGTCATATTGATGGGAATGAGTAAACTGGATCAAATTGTGGCTTTGTTCCAAAAAGAAGCTAAGGGAGAAACGCCCGTTGCTATTATTCAAAACGGAACAACTCCAGAAGAAAAAGTTGGTGTTGGAACTATAGACACCATCCAGAAAGTGGTAGCTGAGAATAATTTAAGTTCACCAGCAATCATCGTAATTGGTGAAGTGGTCAAAGAAAGTAATAAGTTAAAAGGATTTTACGTAGAATTCGTATCTTCTGAAATAAGAGTATAATGAAACAAAACCAATCACGTTCCAACAGTCAAGGCTCGACTCCGGTCTCCACTATTTTGGATGAACAAAGCAACCTAGAAATGTTGGCGGAGAGGAATGAATTATATCCAATATTTTTAAAAGTACATCAAATCAACGTACTTCTTGTAGGTGGCGGAAATGTAGGATTAGAAAAACTGACGTTTATGTTAAAATCTAGTCCCAATGCAAATGTTGAGGTTGTTGCACCTCGATTTTCTCCTGAATTAATCGAATTAGTCAGCAAACATCATTCGGTGAAACTGACCATGAAAAAATTCAAGAAAAAAATGCTCAAGAAAAGACATTTAGTTATAGCCTGCACAGATGATTTGGAGGTAAATAAAAAAATATATGAGCTATCTAGAGAAAGATTTTTAATATGCAATATTGCGGATACACCAGATTTGTGTGACTATTATTTAGGAGGAATTGTAACTAAAGGAAATGTGAAAATAGCGATTTCGACCAACGGAAAATCACCTACAACAGCCAAAAGATTACGAGAATTTTTTGAAGAAGTAATTCCCGAAGATATTAATAAAATGGTCCAAAATTTAAATGAATATCGCAAAACGTTAAAAGGAAATTTTGAAGAAAAAGTCCAAAAAATGAATGCTATTACGGATTTGTTGAAATCCCGTTAGTAAAACAAAGGAGAATAGAAAAGAATTCAAATTACTGATGTGTAAATTTTATTAAATATAAATAATAGGTTTCTGATTTCGTAAATACATAATAATGATATTTATCATTGAAAATAAAAAATAATCTCTCGTAATTTGTTGGTAATAATATAAACAATAACACTTTCCCTTAATTCCCGCTTCGGGGTTATGGGGCTAATTAATATAAAATGATTAAAACAGATATTCTTATAATAGGAGCTGGTCCAACTGGCTTATTCGCCATTTTTGAAGCAGGTTTATTAAAGTTAAAATGCCATATACTAGATGCATTACCACAACCAGGTGGACAACTTTCAGAATTATATCCTAAAAAACCAATCTATGACATTCCTGGTTTTCCAGAAGTTTTAGCGGGGGATTTAGTTGATAATCTTATGGAGCAAATCAAGCAATTCGAACCAGGTTTTACTCTTGGAGAACGTGCCGAAACCATAGAAAAACAAGAAGACGGAAGTTTTATTGTAACCTCAAATAAAGGAAAGAGATTTCATGCTCCAGTTATTGCAATTGCTGGTGGATTAGGAAGTTTCGAACCAAGAAAACCTCTTATCGATGGGATTAATTTTTATGAAGACAAAGGAATAAAATACTTTATCAAAAATCCAGAAAAATTTAGAGACAAAAAAGTAGTAATTGCTGGAGGTGGTGATTCTGCACTAGATTGGAGTATTTTTCTATCGAACGTAGCTTCCGAAGTAACTTTAGTACACAGAAGAAATGAATTTCGAGGAGCATTGGATTCTGTAGATAAGGTTCAGGAATTAAAAGATGCAGGCAAAATAAGATTAATTACTCCAGCAGAAGTTGTGGGTATAAATGGAGCAGAACATATAGAATCTGTTGTGCTTGATGAAAACGGAGCTCAAAGAACAATTGCTACAGATTATTTTATTCCGCTTTTTGGACTTACACCAAAATTAGGTCCTATTGGAGACTGGGGATTAGAAATTGAAAAAAATGCAATCAAAGTAAATAATGCATTGGACTATCAGACGAATATTCCTGGGATTTTTGCCATTGGAGACGTAAATACCTATCCTGGAAAACTTAAATTGATACTTTGTGGTTTTCATGAAGCTACGTTAATGTGTCAAGCAGCCTATCAAATCATCAATCCAGGTAAGAAATATGTACTAAAATACACTACAGTAAGCGGTGTAGATGGTTTTGACGGAACGCGTAAAGAGGCACCTAAAGCTGTGGTAAAAGCCATACTTTAACAATTTACTGCAAATTAGTTAAAAAATATAGCGTTATTACTTGCAAGTAGTAGCGCTATGTCTTTACTTTGCACTGTTCATATATTTATTGAAAGTTATCACGAAAGGCGGAGGGAAAGACCCAATGAAACCTTAGCAACCCTTTATCTTTTAAAGAAGGTGCTACATTCTACTTTTTACTGAATTTTTTCAGTAGTTAAGATAGATAACAAACGAATACTCACTTAGTATTTCTCAAAACTTTTCTTGACAACATATCGATATTTAACCTGCTGAATTAATTTCAGTATTAGGAGCGAATTATCATGCTTTTTTGCAGATAATTTTCCCGCTGTACACTGTATCTTTTTATGCTGAATTTAGTTCAGAATCATGAACTAAATTCAGCATAAAAAGGATGCCGTTTCCATCGGGGCTAAACAGTTAATATAGTGAACTTTTGTAATTATTAATCAAAAGAATATGTCTCAACATATAGAGATTTCAAGAAATAAATTATTATGTCAAACATACAAAAGGCCATACAGGAAAGGATTCTTATTTTAGATGGCGCTATGGGAACCATGTTGCAACGCTACAATTTCTCCGAAGAAGATTTTAGAGGAGAGC
>CBDUEE010000155.1:0-6964 GCA_965366105.1 uncultured Flavobacterium sp.
GGATTTTTCGGCCTTCTAAAACTAGGAAAATCATTCAAAAATGAAAAGTATGATGCAGTTATTGACGCTTACGCGAAATTAGAAAGTCTTATTCCAACTTTATTATCGGCGGCTCCGAAGAGAATTGGTTTTAAGAAATGGTATAGTTGGCTATTTTACACCAAAAGTGTTGAGCGAGAAAAGGGATTATTAAATACGGCAATATTTCACAGACTTTTATTAGCAAAGGAGTTGACAAAGACAGAAATCGAGCCAATGTTTCCAAAAATCTACCTGTCAGAAAGAGAGCGAGAAGTAGCTGCAGAAAAAATTAATGTCAGTATCGGAAGCGACAAAAAGTTAATAATGATTAGTGTTTTAGGAAGCAATAATAAAAAAAGTTTACCACCTTCTCAGATGGCAGAAACCTTAGATTTTGTGGCCACTCAAACAGATGCTACTCTGCTATTTAATTTTATGCCAGATCAGCTTGAAGAAGCAACTAAGATTTATAATTTATGTAAGCCTGAAACGCAAACAGTAATAGAATTAGATTTCTATACAAAATCACTCAGAGAATTTCTTGCAATTCTTTCTCAATGTCAAGCATTAGTAGGAAATGAGGGCGGTGCTGTAAATATGGCAAAAGCATTATCTATACCAACTTTTACAATATTTTCTCCATGGATTAATAAGGAATCTTGGAATATGCTCACAGAGCAACAAAATCATGAAGCTGTTCATATAGCTGATTATTATCCTGAACTATATGATGATGTAGATCCAAAGCAGTATAAAGGAAAATCTAATTTTTTATATCAGAAATTGCAATTGGAAATGTATCAAGGCAAATTAAAAAGCTTTCTAACGCAACTCTGATACAATACCGTTGGGTGTCCGCACTATTTTATTATCCTTAGTGTACTTTCTTATTTTAGCATTCTTTTCCCAAGTCGCTTCGTTAACGTATCCACGATCGTGGTCCAAATGTATACAAATTGCATTGTAGCGTATTTGTTTGGATTTTAAACCGAAGTTGAAAAGGCGCTCTCCCAATTCTCGATCTTCTCCACCATATTGCATTTCTTCGTCAAAGCCATTTACCGCAAGTAAATCTGGTTTCCAGGCAGAAGAGTTGTGTCCATTCCAACTAGCATTTGTAGGTGTTACTGAATTTAAAAATTTAGAAAGAAAACCTTTAGTTGTTAATTTTAGATTTTTTGGTGAGCGGCTCAAGCCATTTTCAACAAGCCACGACAACTTAAAACAGCTTTGCTTTTCAATGTCATCCGCCGTAATCTTCTGAGACACATTTAGCGGAAGCTTATAATATCCTCCAGAAAGAAAAAACCCTTTTTCTCTAAATTTCAAATGATTTTCTATAAAATCTGCTCGTGGAATGCAGTCGCCATCAGTAAAAATAAGATAATCTCCACTTGCAGCAACAATTGCTTTATTTAGAATTTTGCACTTTTGAAACCCATCATCTTCTTGCCAAATATGCTGAATTTTTAATCCAGACTTTTCGCGCATAGCATCAATTACGATCTTCGTAGATTCTCTAGAACCATCATCTGCGATTACTATCTCAAAATTTGAAATAGTTTGCTGAGCAAATCCGACGATAACTTTTTCAAGCCATTCCTCCGCATTATACGTACTCATTATTACAGAAACTAAATTTGTTGATGCCATTTACTGATAAACTAAAACAATTTTTATTTACGCAAATATAGAAAATATCAAAATCAGTACAACTTAATATGCAACAAGTATTATATATCCTGTTGCGATGCGTATAAAAGACATTTTTAAATTCATTATTCTATTATGATTATTTATATTTGTCGCCACTAGCAAATTTTAATGGATTACAACGACAATACGCTACTCACGGTTCTTATCATAACGCTCAACGAAGCAAAGCAAATGAAACCATTATTGGCAGATTTACACTTTGCCGACGAAGTGGTTATTGTAGATTCTTACAGTACCGATGATACTCAGGATATTGTTAGAGAGTTTTCTAATGTGAAATTCATTCAAAATAAATTTGAGAATTATACCCATCAACGCAATTTTGCTATAAGTCGAGCTAAAAATAATTGGATTCTATTTCTTGATGCAGACGAGCGCTTAACTCCAGCGCTGAAGGCAGAAATAATAGAAACAATCAAAACAAATCAAACTTACGTTGCATTTCAGTTTTACAGAACTTTTATGTTCAAAAACCAAAAACTGCGTTTTAGTGGTTGGCAAACCGACAAAATATTCAGACTTTTTCACAAAGAATTTGCAGAATATACTACAGAGCGATTGGTACATGAAAAGCTTGACGTAAAGGGAAAGATCGGTGTTTTCAAGAATAAATTAATACACTTTTCATATTCGGATTACGACAGCTATAAAGCAAAAATGTTGAGTTACGGCAAATTAAAAGCACAAGAAAAGTTTGCTAAGAAAATGAAACCTTCTGTTGTCAAAAGAATATTTCATCCAGTTTATAGCTTTTTGTACAGCTATACCATTCGATTGGGCTTTTTGGACGGAAAAAAAGGAATTACTATTTGCTATCTCAATGCGCTTAGTGTACATGAGAGATATAAAGAACTTCAGAAATTAAACAGTCAGAATTCTCTACTTAGATAAATTCAAAGATTTCTTAAAAGCTGCTTTTCGATGGAATTTAGCTTGAAAAGCTGCAGTATAACCCCACATTTTTTCAAAAATTTCAGCTTCGGTCTTGTTATAAACTTTAGCGTATTCATTAGACATTACTGCAACCATTTCTTCTTTTGGCGTAAGCCTAGAAAGATTCTTCATTCTTTGATCAAAATCCATACTGCTATGAAATTTCATACGATTTAAATCTACCAGATAAAATTGATATTGCTCACCATCAATTTTAACCAAGGTATTTCCTGGCGAGTGATCTAGAAATTCAATTCCTTTTTCGTGCATATTGAAGCAAAATCTGGTAAAAGCACGTAATATTTCTTCATGATTTTTAAAATTTGGAATTTCAACAAGTTCTCGAAAAGTTAGATCTGCATCGAGATGTTCACTTACATAATAACTGTCTTGAAGTCCGAAAGTTGAAAAATTCTCCACATATGCAATTGGTTCTGGCGTACCTATTCCTTTTTCTAAGAGTAAAGTCGCATATTCAAATGAGCGTTTTGCTTTTGAAGGTCTTGCAAACTTGTAAATAAATTGATTCAGAAGATGTGGCACTTTGAACGCTTTTATATTTAGCGTAAATGTTTCTACTGGAAATAACCTGATAGTGTTGCGGTTACCTTTTACCAAAAGTGTTCCTGAACTGTGAAAACTCTGAATAAAATTATTTACAGAATTTTCTAAAAATTTGAATTTTGGATTAAAGATAGCCGGCATTATTTTTTAATCAAAAGTAGGTATTGTCTTTAATATCTGCAATTATTTAGATAGTTTTACAAAAAAAGCGAATGTCAAAATCTGTTTTCTTAGAGTCTCACAATATCAAAAATCGCGCGGGTGGTTTGGGGACATTTAACTATGAGCTCATTAAAGCTATTGCTAAAGAAAATCCAACTGATTTAGATATAACTCTAAACAGCGCAGATACAAAGATACTTTCAGAAGAATTTGGCTCGACTTTTAGCTATAATAAATACAAAGGTTTACATCGATATCCACTATTTCGAGTTCGCACAAAATATGATGTTTGGCATAGTATGAATCAAAATACAAAAGTAGAACCAGCCATAAAACCAGGAAAATACATTCTGACCGTTCATGATGTAAATTTTATTGAGGAAGATTCTTCAGATTTAAACAGCAAAAAGAATCGACAATTTATCGAAAAATTACGTCGCTCCGATGCTATTACTTATATTTCTGAATTTGCAAAAGCGCAAACTCATCAGTATTTTGATGTACCTAAAGTGGAAGAAAAAGTTATTTACAACGGAAATCCAATTACAGAATTTCTTGATACCTCTAGCTTCATCTCTACCGTTCCTGTAAACATGCCTTATTTTTATAGTATTGGCGATTTTATCGAAAGAAAGAACTTCATCGCTATTATTAAGATGTTCAAAAACATCAAGGATTTCAATTTGATTATTTCTGGCAATCACGACAAAAGTTACGGCGTAGAAATAAAGAATTTTATTCGTGAGAACAAGCTTGAGAATAGAGTTTTTCTAACAGGAAAAGTTTCTGATGTGGGAAAACAGTATTATATGAAGAATTGCGTGGCTTTTTTGTTTCCATCAATTAGAGAAGGTTTTGGCCTTCCTCCTATTGAGGCCATGAAATTTGAAAAACCTATTTTCTTATCGACAAAAACCTCTTTGCCAGAAATTGGTGGTGATGCCGCATTTTATTGGCAAGATTTTGACACCGATTATATGTTGGAATTTCTCTTTGAAAAACTTTCAGAATTTGAAAGTAATTCTGAATTTTATAGGAAAAAGATTTTAGCGCAAGCAAATTCCTTTGAATGGTCTAGAGCAGCAAATTCATTTATTGAACTTTACCGCTCTTAAAATTTTATTTAAACATAAATTTTAGCTGCTGCCCAAGATTCTTTTTCCATAAAAAGAATGAGCTCACTTTTATTTTAGAACTTTTCTTGAAATTCTCAAGCAATTCGCCAATATTTTTCCCTGGCATGTATTCTAGATCTTTCCACTCCATTGGGTTTAAATAGAAAAAACCTTGCAAAGATTTGTAGTTTCCTGTATTTACCGAATCCCATTTTGCCATAAAAGCATTTTGATCAATATCGGTATTATGTCCCCAGTTTTCAAGTTTAACGATCAGATCTTCACGAGTACGCGAGAGACATTCATGCAATGCAACAGAATCTGTGTAGATTGATCTGCACTTTCCATGACGACCTACTTTATAATTAGGATAATTTGTGGCAGCCATAAATTTGTCCAATTGATCCACATAGAAAACACCTTCCTCAGAATTTTTGTATAAATTAATCTTGAACGGACAAATTTGAATAATATGCTTTTCCGGATTTTTAAGATAATGGTTTTTCGATTTCAGGAAATTGACAAACTTTCTGAAATCCAAAAAATATTCATCAGAATCCAATTGAATAAGCCAGTTCCCAATTCCCATTTTCTCAGCGAGCATTTTCCTTTCACGTACTTCACATTCCATGGTGCTCATACCTTCTACATAAAAATCATCCTCGTAAAGTTCAATTTTATTTGAAGTATCAAAGTTTTTTATCCATTCAAAAAAGCTAGGATCAATGACAATATCACTTCCTTTCCAGGTTTTTCTGTTCTTATCAATGGCTAGAAAAATGGTGTCCGAATCTTCGTATATTGGAGGAATAGCGTTCTTTAGAAGTTCATAATCATACGAAACTAGAAAGCCTACTTGAATTTTATTCATTGAAATTGAGTGTTGTAAAGTGCCCGCAAGATATAAATAAATCAAGTATCTTTGTGCATCTCAATTCCATAAAAAAACTGCATGAAGGATAGTGCCACAGCCATTAGTGTGATTATGATTACCTATAATCACGCCGATTATATCAGCAAGGCAATTGAAGGTGTTTTGATGCAAAAGACGAATTTCAAAGTTGAACTTATTATCTCGAATGACGCTTCTACTGATCAAACACATCAAGCGATAGAGGAGGCAATCAAAGTTTTGCCAGAGAATGTTACAGTATCCTATTTTAATCAAAAGAAAAATGTAGGAATGATGCCCAATTTTCTATTTGTTCTTCAGCAAGCAAAATCACCTTATATAGCACAATGTGACGGAGATGATTACTGGACAGATGAAAATAAATTGCAGAAACAGTTTGACTTTCTAGAAGCAAATCCAGATTATCAAGTGTGCCATCACAATGTTTTGGAGCGACGAGGACTTAAATACAGAAAACGAAATCATAAGCTAACTGAAGATAAAACTGACGATTTGCAACGTCTTGCAGAAGGAAATTTCATCCACTCTTCGTCAATAATGCTTCGAAATACATTTCAAGAATTTCCAGACTATTTTGCAAGAGCAGAAAACGGAGACTATTTTATGTTACTCCTAGCGGCGAGAAATGGAAAGTTAAAATACCTGAACGAAGTAATGAGCGTTTACCGCATTCACAATAAATCAAGTTGGTCTTCAATGAAAAAAAGAGAACAACGAGAAACTCACATTAATTTTCTAAAAAATATACAAGAAAATTTCAGCCCCGAAATCAACGCTATATTTAATGCTCAAATAAAGCGTATTGAAGAGAAAAATTATAAAATGAATCACACACTTTTGGGTAAGATTAAAACTTTTTTGAACCCTTAAGAATATAAAAATACGATGCAAGAAGAAATATTAAAAGCATACGAAGTACTTAAAGAAGGTGGAATTATCCTATATCCTACAGATACTGTTTGGGGAATTGGTTGCGATGCGACAAATGCTGAGGCTGTTGCCAAAATTTACAAATTAAAGCAACGAGAAGAAAGCAAATCAATGATCGTTTTGATGAACGGTGAAAAAATGATTTACAATGTATTTAAAGAAATTCCAGAAGTAGCTTGGGAAATTTTAGATATTAGCGATAAGCCAACAACATTAATTCTTGACAATCCGCGAAACGTTGCGCCAAACTTAATTGCCGCAGATAAATCTTTGGGAATGCGAGTTGTCAAAGATCCATTCTGCTTTAAATTATTGGAGAGACTAAAAAAACCGTTGGTTTCAACTTCCGCGAATATCTCAGGAAAACCAACGCCTTTGACCTTTAAAGAAATCAGTTCTGAAATTATAAAAGGTGTTGACTATGTTGTAAATTTGCAACGCGAAAGTCCGGCGGGAAAACCATCGTCTATAATTAAGATTGGAAATAATTTGCAAGTCAAAGTTATCCGCAAATAAGACGTTTTTTTAATGGCAAGATATTGCAGTTAAAAAGGTAGATTTTACTCCAAGAAAATATTTCGCCCTTAGTATTTATGAAAGCATTAGAAAA
>CBDUEE010000156.1:0-6952 GCA_965366105.1 uncultured Flavobacterium sp.
ACTATAATCTAAAAATTTAAACAATTTATGAAAAAAATCGTAATCGCCTTATCAGTAATGGCACTTTTAACTTCTTGTGTTTCTAAAAAGAAATACACGGATTTAGAAGCTAGAAATAAAGAAACTCAAGATTTACTAAATACTGCAACGGTAAAATTAAATTCTTGTTTAGAAGAAAAAGCTGGTCTTAGTGCCACAGTAGCTGGATTAAAAGATCACAATCAGACATTAATTAATACGTCTAAAGACATGACGGTATTGACAACTAAAGGTGCTGAAAGTATTGAAAAAGCTTTAGAATCAATTAAAGAGAAGGATTTAAAAATTAGCAGAATGCAAGATGCTTTAACTAAAAAAGACAGTGTTACTCTTGCTGTTGTAACTAGTTTAAAAAGTGCGGTTGGAATTTCTGATCCAGATATCGAAATAAATGTTGAAAAAGGAGTAGTATTTATATCTATTGCTGATAAATTATTGTTTAAAACAGGAAGTTATGACGTAACTGATAAAGCAAAAGGGGTATTAGCTAAAGTTGCAAAAGTAGTTAATGACAAACCAGATTTTGAATGTATGGTTGAAGGTCATACTGATAATGTACCTTACAACGGTTCAGGAATTTTGTTAGACAACTGGGATTTAAGTGTAAAACGTTCTACGTCTATCATTCGCGTATTAACAAATCAATTAGGAGTTAAACCAGAGCAATTAATTGCTGCAGGAAGAAGCTCATACGTTCCTTTAGTTGCAAATGACACTGCTGAAAACAGAGCTCGTAACAGAAGAACTCGTATAGTTGTATTACCTAAAATCGATCAATTTTATGAAATGATTGAAAAAGAAATGAAGAAACAACAAAAATAATTAATGTTAGATTAATGTATTTAAAACGCCTCGATCACGAGGCGTTTTTTTTATGTCCTAATTTTATATGTAACCGTTATCGGTAATTTCTAGCGAAGATATTTTTATTTTAATATAAAATGTTGAAAGATGATTTATATACAAACAAAAAAAGCAGGTCAATTGACCTGCTCTTACGTATCCTCAATTTTTCTTTAACAACCAATTAAATATAATTAAGAATAACATACTACTATTTTTAACTAACTAAGTTTAAAATTAATTGTAAACATAACGAAATTTACAATAAATAAACAACAAGCTTGCCAAATATTTAAAATATTACAAAACATCTAGACTTCCTTTGCCTTCTCTTACCACAATTGGTTCATCACCTGATAAATCAATAATTGTAGATCCTACATTGTCACCATAACCACCGTCGATAACTAAATCAACAAGGTTTTGCCATTTCTCGAAAATAAGCTCCGGATCTGTGGTATATTCTATTACATCATCTTCATCACGTATCGAGGTGGAAACAATAGGATTACCCAACAACTTAACAATCTCTAGTGCAATTGAATTATTAGGTACACGAATACCAACCGTAGTTTTCTTTTTGAATTCTTTAGGTAAATTATTATTACCGGGTAAAATAAAAGTATAAGGACCTGGTAAAGCTCTTTTTAATATCTTAAAAGTAGATGTATCTATCTGTCTTACGTAATCTGATATATTACTCAAATCATGACAAATAAAAGAGAAATTAGCTTTTTCTAGCTTTATTCCTTTAATCTTAGCGATGCGTTCCAATGCTTTGGTATTGGTAATATCACACCCCAATCCATATACAGTATCTGTTGGATAAATAATTAATCCACCGTCTTTCAAAACCTTTACTACTTTGGCTACAGCCGCTTCGTTAGGTTTATTTTCATATATTTTTATAAATTCTGCCATTTTATTTTTTTTGTTTGAGATTTAAAGTTGCTAGTAACTAAACTTTACCCATTTTTATCCTATAATATCCAATTTTGCAAAACGTAACAATAATTTCTTTATTCCGCCAACTTCAAATTTTATTTCTGCTTTTTTATCCGCTCCTACTCCTTCGAGATTAACTACGTGACCTTTTCCAAACCGTTCATGCATCACAATATTGCCAGCAACTAATTTATTATCAAATAAATTTGCACTTCCAGAAGTTGCATTACTAGAAACTGGTTTTAACCTACGTACATTGATGTCTGGTTTAGACTCATTATTTGAAGTGTTTTGAGGAGGTGTTCCTCCTACTGGTTTTGCTAAACGCAATTTAGATTTGTCAACATCGCCAAAAATATCACTATCAATCATGGGCTTATAGCGATAATTATTTTCAGGAGGAGTCATGTATTCTAAATACTTACTATCTATTTCTTCAATAAAACGAGAAGGTTCGCTGTCTGTGAGTTTTCCCCAACGATAACGAGATTGCGCATAAGTCAAATATGCTTGATGTTCTGCGCGTGTTAAAGCGACATAAAACAAGCGACGTTCTTCCTCAAGCTCACTCCTAGTACTCATACTCATTGCACTTGGAAATAAGTCTTCTTCCATTCCTACCACAAAAACATGAGGAAACTCCAATCCTTTTGCTAAGTGAATTGTCATCAAAGCCACACGGTCTTCGTCGCTAGTGTCTTTATCTAAATCAGTTGCCAAAGCGACATCTTCCATGAATTCAGACAAAGCTCCTCTGGCTCCATCTACTTCTTTTTGGCCATCTGTAAAATCCTTGATTCCGTTCAATAATTCTTCAATATTCTGGATTTTAGCCATTCCTTCTGGTGTGGCATCTTTTTTTAATTCTTGAAGCAATCCTGTCTTTTTTGCTACATGATCGGTAACATAAAAAGCATCCTGATTTTCATTTATAGCCTGAAAACTTTGAATCATAGTTACAAAGTCAAGTAGTTTTTGTTTCGTTCCTGAATTTAATTTTAAATCAATTCGCTCAATATTTTGCATGACTTCAAAAATAGAACGCTTGTAATGATTGGCTGCAATAGTTAATTTTTCTATGGTTGTATTCCCAATTCCACGCGCTGGATAATTAATCACTCGCATTAAGGCTTCCTCATCTTTTGGATTAATAACTAAACGAAGATAACACAATACGTCCTTTACTTCTTTTCTTTGATAAAACGAAAGCCCTCCGTAAATTCGATACGGAATATCTCTTTTGCGCAAAGCATCTTCCATAGCACGGGATTGTGCATTGGTACGATACAAAATTGCAAAGGCTCCATTATGCAACTGGTTTTGCATCTTTTGCTCCCAAATAGTACTGGCTACAAAACGACCTTCTTCATTATCGGTTAAACTGCGATGCACTTTTATTTTGGCACCAAAATCATTGGCCGTCCAAACTACTTTATCGAGTTTTACAGTGTTTTTTTCAATAATAGTATTCGCCGCTTCCACAATATTTTTCGTCGAACGATAATTTTGTTCTAATCTATAGGTTTTTACACCTTCATAATCTTTCTGGAAATTCAAAATATTATTAATATTTGCTCCACGAAAGGCGTAAATACTTTGAGCATCATCACCTACCACACATATATTCTGAAATTTATCTGATAAAGCACGAACGATTAAGTATTGAGAATGATTGGTATCTTGGTACTCATCCACTAAAATATATCGAAAACGGTTTTGATATTTTGCTAAAACTTCAGGAAAACGAGTTAATAATTCATTTGTTTTCAACAACAAATCATCAAAATCCATGGCTCCTGACTTAAAACAACGATCTACATAATTCTGATAAATTTCACCCATTCTAGGTTTTTTAGACATCGCATCGGCCTCTTGTAAATCGGGATCATTAAAATAGGCTTTTACCGTTACCAAACTATTTTTAAAATTAGAAATTCTGCTTAAAACCTGTTTGGGTTTGTAAACATCTCTATCCAATTGCATTTCTTTGATAATACCTGATATAGCACGAAGCGAATCCTGAGAATCATAAATAGTAAAATTGGAAGGATATCCTAAATGCTCCGCTTCTGAACGTAAAATTCGAGCAAAAACAGAGTGAAATGTTCCCATCCAAAGATTTTTAGCTTCGCCAACACCCACAATATCGGAGATACGCTTTTTCATTTCGCGTGCAGCTTTGTTGGTAAAAGTCAAAGATAAAATACTAAACGCATCGATTCCTTGATGCATCAAATAAGCAATTCTAATAGTCAACACCCGAGTTTTACCAGAACCAGCTCCTGCGATTATTATCATAGGACCGTCTTTTTGTAGAACGGGTTCGCGTTGTGCTTCGTTTAGTTGATCAATATATTTATGCATGAGAAGTTTTAAAATTTGTTATACAAAAATAGCGATTTTGAATGAGGTTTGAAGCATCCAAAAACAACAATAGCTTAATTCAAAAGACTATTAACTTTAAATAAATATTTTATGTTGCTTATTTAAAAAACACATCGTAAGCAAAACGGATTAATGTGCCTATTACAACTACCAAAAAGAAAATGCGAATGAAGCTATTTCCTTTATTAATGGCTAATTTAGCACCAATCCAACCTCCAAAAGCATTACTTACTGCCATGGGTAAAGCAATAGCCCAGATGATTTTTCCTTTTAAAATAAACAGACAAATAGAACCAAAATTGGTCGATAAGTTTACCATTTTAGCATTGGCAGAAGCGTGTAAAAAATCGAATCCCATAATTGCAATAAATGCTACTACAAGAAAACTACCCGTGCCTGGACCTATAAATCCATCATATAAACCTACAATAAAGCTGATAGCTATAGCATTAAAAATTTGAGTTCTAGGCGAATGATTTTTCTCAATATGTTGACCAAAATTCTTTTTCGCATACGTATAAATTACCAAAAAAGATAAAACAACTAACAGCAGTGGCTTCATAAAACCATTACTCACATATGTTAATAAAGTAGAACCCAAAAAAGCGGAAGGAAAAGCCAAAAGCATCATTATGCTTAACAATTTCCAGTTCATGTCTACTTTTTTAAGATATTGATAAGCTGCAAATGAAGTTCCGCTAAATGCAGGAACTTTTAATGTGCCAATAACGGTTGAAACGGGAAGATTTGGCAATAAAATTAAACCCATTGGTGTTTGTATCAGCCCGCCACCACCTACAATGGCATCTATAAATCCTGCAGCAAAAGCAGCTAAACAAAGTAAAACTAATACATAAGTTTCCATTTAAATAATGAATTTAAAAATTTTAAGTATAAATGGTAAAAATACTATTCGAATTCATTTATTGCTAATTAAATCAAGTTGATTTATAATCAAAAAAGTATATTTTTGCTTTTAAAATTATAAATAATGGATTCTACAAAAATCATTGAAATTATTGCTTATACCTTGCCTTCACTAATTACGGGTGGTGTGGCTTATTTTTTATTTAATTCCCATTTTAAAGATCAACAAAACACAAGACGTTGGTTGTTGCAAAAAGACAATCAACCAACTATTATACCACTTCGATTACAGGCATACGAACGCATTACATTGCTCATGGAGCGCATTAATCCTTCACAATTAATGGTTAGAATAAATCCAATTTCCGAAGATAAAACTGAATACCAAAATTTTGTTATTGCACAAATCGAACAAGAATTTGAGCATAATCTATCCCAACAAATTTACATTTCTGAAGAATGTTGGTCTATTGTATTAACGGCAAAAAATGCTACTATCCAAATGATTCGTCTAGCGGCACAAAATGAAAAAGTGACAAATGCCGATAGTTTACGAGAATTAGTAATTAGTAATTTAATAGAAAAACAATCTCCAAGTAATGCTGCTCTATCTTATATCAAAAATGAAGTAGGACAATTATGGTAAATAGGAGACTTTGCAAAAAATAAACCACTAGGATATAAAACTATAAAAAGCAGTCACCGATTAATAGGATTTAAATGGATTAAATCCTATTAATCTGCGGCTAGGCTACCATTAAATATAATTTTAACCTTACAATTTTTTCATAATTGAAGTTGAATGTATTGTGATTGTTTTTAATAATTTTATCTATTATCACTCATTAATTCTGATTTATTTTGAGCATATTCAAATCCTTTTTCCCACCATTCTTTCATTATTACTTTATTAAATATCAGCGCGTTACTTGTTAGTTTAACAGGAGTATAATACAAATTAAGTTTTACGTTTTTGTTATTTGCCATCAATTTTCCTATTGCAATATCATGTTTTTCTACTTGATCTAAAGCAATTCGGAATAAATCTATCATTAATGAGAAAGGATTTTTGCCAACTACGGCTTTTTCTAAATTAATCTCAGTCTCCAAAATAACCACATCTATTTCCGTAGCGCCACGATTTATGGCTTCACGAATAGGAACTAAACTTGAAAATCCTCCATCTCCGTATTCATCATTATTCTTAGTAACCAAACTCATAAAAGGGATATAATTACTTGAAATCCAAATCCATTCACAAAATTCAGCATAGGTAAAATCGTGAATAGATTTATATTCAGCTTCATTTTTTGAAAGATTAGTAACCGTAATCACAACATCGGTATCTAATAATTTTAATTTGTCAAAATCTGAAATACTAAAATTTCTCTTTATATACTTCAATAATCTTTTGCTTTCACCAAATGTTCTTTTTCCTTTTATAAATTGCCAAATAACATTGAAATGATTGATAGTCACTATATCTTTTCCATTTTTCTTTTTAACAATAAAAGGATTTACATTGAATATTTTTTTCATATCAACATTGGTATAAATACGATGGATTTTATCTATATTTCCAAGTGCCAAATGCGGAATTAGTAAACTTCCTGTTGAAGTTCCTATAAAAATATCGTATTTATTTTTTTCTATTTCTAAAAGATATTGCGCCACACCGCCTGCAAATGCACCTTTACTTCCACCACCCGAAATTACCAATGCTCTCATAAAATTATATTTTAGAATCTAACTAATTATATTTAAACGCTATTCTTTTAACAATCTATTAAGTTGAAATTGCTCATTTTCATTTAAATCAGAAACAATTCTTTCAAAGGAAGTTTTCCAAACTTTTTATGGACTTCAAAAATCG
>CBDUEE010000157.1:0-6937 GCA_965366105.1 uncultured Flavobacterium sp.
ATTAAATTCTATTTAATTCTAAATAAATCGTTAAATGCGATAACTTTCCTAATGTAATAGGAGTAAACGATACTTTTTACATTATAGTATTCCTGCTTTTGAAATTTATTTCTTTTTTTATAATAAGTATTAAAAAAGCCATAAAAAGACCAATGGGCTCTCAATATTGCCCATAAATGTTTAGGTTTACCTTTTAACAAAAATTGCAATGCTGCAATTCCATCTAATACCATTCTACCCAAAAGAATTTTATATAATTTCTCTTTAGGAAGATTTTTTGTCAGCATTAATAAGGAATTTCTAAAGTTTAAGAAAGTCTTCATTGGGTTACCTTGTTGCAAAGTAGCGCCACCCACATGATAAACAAGAGATTCCGAATTATATTTTATTATATATCCTTCATTAATAGCGCGCCAGCACAAATCTATTTCTTCCTGATGGGCAAAAAATTCACCGTCAAAACCGTTAAGCGCCTTATAAACCTGACTTCTAATAAAGAAACAAGCACCCGATGCCCAAAATATATCGCAGTTGTCATCATACTGGCCATTATCTTTTTCTAAAGTGTCAAAAATTCTGCCACGACAATAAGGATAACCATATTGATCGATAAAACCACCTGCTGCACCAGCGTACTCAAAATATTCTTTACGTTTAAAATCTAGTATTTTAGGTTGGATAATGGCTGTTTTTATTTCTTTTTCGAAAGTAGTAATAATAGGTTGGAGCCAATTTTTAGTCACTTCAATATCTGAATTTACCAATGCATATATTTCGGCATCAATATATTTTAGCGCTTCATTGTATCCGCTTGCAAAACCTAGATTACTTTCGTTCTTAATAATTTTTACTGTAGGAAAAAAAGCTTTTATATAGGAGTTAGAATCGTCAGTAGACGCATTATCAACAACATAAATAGTAGCCTCATGAGAATGTTCAACTACAGATGGTAAAAATTTTTCTAATAATAAGATTCCATTCCAATTCAGTATAACAACAGCTATTTTCATTTTAAAATTTGATTATCGGATTTGATAAATTGGTAATTCAGTAAGAAATTGATATTTCTCATTTTCAAAATCCATTTGACAAAAGTAATGATTCAATCCGTTAGTAACCATCAAAAATTGGGCTTTCATAGTCATATTATAGCGTGCAATTTGGTCAAAAGTAGCTTGAGCAATTTTGATTTCGGGTGCTTTACATTCGATTAAAATAAAAATAGAACCATCAGAATTATAAACGACAACATCATATCTTTTGCGTAAACCATTGACTTTTAATACCTTTTCAACATTGATTAGTGATTTGGGATATTTTTTTTCTTCCAATAAAAATTGGACAACATGCTGACGAACCCATTCCTCAGGAGTAAGTACAATAAATTTTTTCCTAATTTGATCAAAAATAGAGACTTTATTTTCGCTATTTTTGAAACGGAATTGATAGGTAGAAAAATTTAATTGCTGCATCTTGCAAAAATAGTTAATTTAATTTCAGATTTCAAGTTTCACCTTATACAACTTGAAACTCGCAGCCTGAAACTTGAAAAAAAAGATAATGGACGAAGTACTAAAAATTGTAAATGATATAAAAAGTGGCAACATTAAGCCAATCTATTTTTTGATGGGCGAAGAGCCTTATTACATTGATAAACTATCGGATTATATTGAAGAGAAAGTGCTTACAGAGGAGGAAAAAGGTTTTAATCAGACCGTTTTATATGGAAGAGATGTTACAATAGAGGACATTATTTCAACAGCAAAACGTTATCCAATGATGGCGGAACGTCAAGTTGTGATTGTAAAGGAAGCACAGGATTTAATACGAACAATTGATAAATTGGAGACTTATGCCGAAAATCCAATGGTTACAACAGTTTTAGTTTTTTGTTATAAATACAAGACTTTAGATAAAAGAAAAAAACTAACGAAGCTTTTAGCTAAAACTGGCGTTGTTTTCGAAAGTAAAAAACTTTATGAAAACCAAGTTGGTGACTGGATAAAAAGGGTTTTAGCAGGAAAAAAATATTTAATTGATCCTAAAGCAACAGCGATGTTGGTAGAGTTTTTAGGAACTGATTTGAGTAAAATAAATAATGAACTCGAAAAACTGCAAATTATTTTGCCTGTTGGTAGCACAATAAGTCCCAAGGATATTGAAGAAAATATAGGTTTTAGTAAAGATTTTAATGTTTTTGAATTGCGAAAAGCAATTGGTGAACGCAACCAACAAAAAGCATACACAATTGCTGAAAATTTTGCGCAAAATCCAAAGGATAATCCAATGGTTGTAACTACGAGTTTGGTTTTTGGGTTTTTTATTCAATTGTTAAAATACCACGGATTAAAAGATCGAAATCCTAAAAATGTGGCAGCGGTGTTAGGGGTAAACCCTTTCTTCATGAAGGAATATGACCTAGCGTTGAAGAATTATCCAATGAAAAAAGTAAGCCAAATTGTAGCTTCATTGAGAGATATTGATGTAAAGAGCAAAGGTGTTGGAGCGAATGCGTTGTCGCAATCTGATTTATTAAGAGAAATGCTTTATAAAATATTTAATTAAAGGGTAAAAATTACCGATATTTGCAAATCGGTTTTAAAGCATTGAAATTAGAATTAAAATTATAATACCACAAGTATGGGAATGAATAAGAATACGGTTTTAGGATGGGCAACTTTAATCATGGTTTTAATGGGATTTTTATTAATAGGATTAGGAGCTTTTCGATACAGTGATGTTTCTGGATGGGGATTTGTTGCTGTAGGTGTGGGTTTTTTAGCTAATGCATGGGTGTTTAGTTCGCTAAAAGGAAGACTTTAATAGTAATCAGTTTCCGGATAAAATATAATGATTAAATAAAAAAAATAAACAATAAAAACTTTAAATAAGAATTATGGCAGACGATAAAAAAGTGATATTCTCAATGTCAAAATTGAGTAAAACCTATCAAGGTGCAGATAAACCTGTACTTAAAAATATCTACTTGAGTTTCTTTTATGGAGCTAAGATTGGTATTTTAGGTTTAAATGGTTCTGGAAAATCTTCGTTATTAAAAATTATTGCTGGTGTAGATAAAAATTATCAAGGAGATGTTGTGTTTGCACCCGGATATACCGTGGGATATTTAGAACAAGAACCAATTCTGGATGATAGCAAAACTGTAATTGAAATTGTACGAGAAGGAGTTGCTGAAACGATGGCAGTTCTCGATGAATTCAATAAAATAAATGATAGTTTTGGTTTACCAGAAGTATATGAAGATGCCGATAAAATGGAGCAATTGATGGACCGTCAAGCGCTTTTACAAGATAAAATTGACGCATTAGGTGCTTGGGAAATTGATACTAAATTAGAAATCGCTATGGATGCATTGCGCACTCCAGAAGGTGATACTCCAATTAAAAACTTATCGGGTGGTGAGCGCCGTCGTGTAGCTTTATGTCGTTTGTTATTGCAACAACCTGACGTATTGCTTTTGGATGAGCCTACGAATCACTTGGATGCGGAAAGTGTACTTTGGTTAGAGCAACACTTAGCGCAATATTCAGGAACTGTAATTGCAGTAACGCATGATAGATACTTCTTGGATAATGTTGCCGGTTGGATTTTAGAACTAGACAGAGGTGAAGGTATTCCTTGGAAAGGGAATTATAGTTCTTGGTTAGATCAAAAATCTAGCAGAATGGCATTGGAAGAAAAAACTGCATCAAAACGTAGAAAAAACTTAGAGCGTGAGTTAGATTGGGTACGCCAAGGAGCTAAAGGACGACAAACGAAACAAAAAGCACGTTTGCAAAACTATGATAAATTACTAAATGAAGATCAAAAACAATTGGATGAAAATTTAGAAATTTACATTCCAAATGGTCCACGTTTAGGTACCAATGTTATTGAAGCTAAAAATGTAGCAAAAGGTTTTGGTGAAAAATTATTGTATGATAATTTGAATTTTACTTTGCCACAGGCTGGAATTGTTGGAATTATTGGACCAAATGGTGCCGGTAAATCGACTATTTTCAAAATGATAATGGGTGAAGAAAAACCAGATTCAGGTGAATTTTTGATTGGTGATACTGTGAAAATTGCTTATGTAGATCAAGCGCACTCTAATATTAATCCTGACAAATCAATTTGGGAGAACTTTGCTGATGGTCAGGAATTGATTATGATGGGAGGGAAGCAAGTGAATTCTCGAGCGTATTTATCTCGTTTTAACTTTGGTGGTGGAGAACAAAACAAGAAAGTCTCTATGCTATCTGGTGGAGAACGCAACCGTTTGCACCTAGCAATGACTTTGAAAGAAGAAGGAAACGTATTGCTACTAGATGAGCCTACGAATGACTTAGATATTAATACGCTTCGTGCACTAGAAGAAGGTTTAGAAAGTTTCGCCGGTTGTGCCGTAGTAATATCGCACGATAGATGGTTCTTAGATAGAATATGTACTCATATTTTAGCATTCGAAGGAAACTCTGAAGTGTATTGTTTTGAAGGTGGTTTCTCTGAATATGAAGAGAATAAGAAGAAACGTCTTGGTGGTGATTTAACTCCAAAACGATTGAAATACAGAAAATTGATTAGAAGCTAGTAAACTTTTAATTTTCTAACAGCAAGAGGATGACTTAATGTTCATCCTCTTTTTTTTGCTATCAATATGCTATATCTTGTTTTTTAAACGCTGCTTGATTTCCCTCTTAGACATTTCCTTTGTAAGAATGGCTTCACTATAATCTGTCGTGTATGTATTTCGAGGAACTATTTGAATCAATCCTTCTTGAGTATAAAAATACGGTTTTAAATATAAATATGAATTTTTAGCAGTTTTTAATGTTTGATTAGTTGTAGTAAAAGACAAATCTTTATTTAGATAAAAAATAGTAAAGTGTAAGGTGTAATTTTGATTATTGAATTTATTCAAAGTTCCTAGCATCGTGTTTGGGTACACGACATCGCCTAAATTTACTTTAAAACTATTTTTTTTGAATCCCTTATAAAGTGCATAGGTGCCATCTTCATGTTCAATCTGAATAGTATTTGTTTTACTTGTATATACCACATTAGTGATAGTGTCATTTTCAAATTCATTTTTGATATTTACAACAATTCCTTTTCGCATCGCAAATACGGAGTCAATAGTTTTACTAGAAGTAGAATATGATTTCCAACTTTCTATTTTTTCGGCACCAAAATACTTTTCATTCAAATTACTGCTTTCATAAACAGTTACTTTTTTACCTTTACTAAACGGAAGAATGTATTGAAATAAACTATCAACTTTCACTCTAGAATTCCCCATCACATAAATAAACTTATAACCGTATCCAATACCTATAGCAGGGTTTGCAGGTCTTAAAGTGAATAATTTACCAGAACTGTTTTCTACAACTTCTTCTATATAAGTAGAGTTATTAGAGTTGGACAGGCTAGTGAGTTCTACTTTGATCGTGTAACTTCCTGGTTTGTTTTTTTTGTAAAAAAAATCTACAATATTGTTTGCATTTCGTACCGTACTTAGCTCAATGACACGATCTTGAGCTTGTAAATTTGTGGAATAACTAACTAGTATTAAATATAATACTGTTACTATTTGAAAATGTTTCTTCATTAAATAATCATCTTTCATATTAAACTATGTATGATTTCAAAAAAAGAGATATGTTATTTTTTTACATTTTATCTTAAAGTAAAATCTTACGGGTAAATATATTAAAATATTTTATAGTAGAAGAAAAAAGTTTCACTTCTGAAGAACAGATCTTTTATAAGAAGTAATTAAAGTTGCTTGATACAACAATGATTTTAAGAAATTAAATAAGCTTAGCTATATTTTAAACAGCAAGAGGATCCGCTGTTCGTAATCCTCTTACTATTGCTAATGTTTATTTCTTTTTGTCTGAGTTCATCATAATTAAAACTGCGGCAACTAGTCCAACTATTACCAAACCAAAAACGACAACCATTATAAATGTTCCGTTATCCATTGTAAAAAGTGTTGTGTCTTTCATGTTTAATTAAATTTTAAGATTGTTCAAATATATACTACTTAAAATATAAAAGTAATGATATTTATCATAAATTCATTTATTACAAAAATTTTGACTTTAGCGATGGAGTCGGAATCATACAAGACTCTTTTTTACCATACCATTTGTATCGATTTTCTGCAATGTAATCATATATAGAATCCGTAATTGATGTGGGTAAAAAAGAAAATATAGAGATTAGAGAAAATATTAAGCCTAAATCTTTTGTAATTTCAAAGACCGCTTCTGATTTATAGTAATAGGCATATCCAGGTTGGTATACTATAATGCTATTTAACTCTTCGCTATTCATTCCGAGATAATTACTTATTTCTTTTCCTATATCCGATTGCAGTGATACAAACCTAAATACATCTTTCTTATCATGTTTAATTATAAACTGCACCGCTGAATCGCAAAGATTACATAAGCCATCAAATAGAATTATTTTTTTGTATTTAGGTAGTTTTTCCATTTTATTGTTATTTCGAGGAATTAATTTCTTTTACTTCCGCGACTTTATTGTCATTGCGAGGAACGAAGCAATCCTATTTAGCTGCTCTATTTAGTAGTTGTATGATCTTTATTTTAGTGTTTTTGTATCGCTCCTCGCAACAACTTCCACTATTTTTTAACTGCTTCAACTAATTCTAAGTCGTCCAAACTTACTTTAGACATAAACATCCCGTAATTTACATTTGCTTTATTTTTCTCAATGGTTTCAATACTTCCTACTGCTTTACCATCTAGCATTCGTACTCGATCGCCTACTTTTAAAACGTGTCTGATTTTCTCAATGATAGGTTTAAGTTTCTTTTCTTTCTTTTCTTTTCTAATTTCTTCTACATGAACAGTCACTTCCTCAATAACTTCTTTTTTCTTGGCAACAATAGCTTTGGCCTCTTTAGGAG